>NZ_PCZF01000018.1:0-37962 GCF_002554115.1 Lactobacillus sp. UMNPBX4 | reverse complement strand
AATGGACTTTTTTTAATATTTGAACGAAGTGTTCAATTTGATTTTACAATCCGCCATTATTTTTTATTTAAGTTTAAGTCATAAAACTATTTACAAATAGCAATGATTGGTATAATTGATTTGTGTTGTATAGATAGAAAGAGAAAGATAGAGGAATAACCATGGCACGACGGAAAAATATGAAAAGACGGAGAGTTATTCTTGGCAATACTTTTCATTTAATCAGAGAAAATGGAATGGATAATGTTTCTTTGCAAATGATTGCAGAAAAATCAGGCATTTCAAAGTCCCTGCTGCAGTCATATTATCCTCATAAAGCCAAGTTAACTAATGACATTATTCGTAATCTTTTTAATACTTTAGGACAACAAGTAAATAATTACGATATGGCTAATAGTAATGCACCATATGCAAGAACTAAGGCTTTTATTTATACTATTGCAGTTTTAGGGATGCATGATGAAGGTCTTGATCGAATTATTTCAGAAGCCTTTGTCAGCAATGCAACCCTGGATAACTGGGGCGTAATGCTTAATGATTGGATCAATATCAATCATTTATTTGACGACGTTGATGTTGATGAAGACGAGCTTGAAACGGGGATTGCATTTGTAACTAGTGGTATCGGACGGCTTTACCATGATCGTAAGAAGCACCACTTATCAGCAGAGGCTCTTGCAGACTATGCTACGAGTGCATTAATGTTTAGTTTCTTGCATTGTTCTTCTCGTGAAATTGATCAAGCTCTAAAAGAGGGACATGAAATCATCGAATCAGCTGATATGGAAGTTGTTCACCGTGCAATTGATACGATGTTTGATGAAGGTAAAGAAATTTTCAGCTAAAGGGGAATCGTGATGGTTGAAGGCAGAAGAGCCAATTTGCGACGAATGGGGCAAGAACAAGCTGGCCAGTATAAACGCATGATGGCTTTTGTGATCTTTTTGGCTGCGGCTTTAACATTGATAACGGCAACTTTTCTGAATCCTATTTTTATGAAAAAACAAATCAGGACTAGTTACAATCAAGCCGTTATTGTACGCCAAGTTAATAAAAATTTTGATGTTTTGGCAGATGTAATTAATGCTCGCGACGAAGATGACGCAAATCTACTTGCACAGGCACAAACCCAGCCAATTGCCGACCATATAATTGATTATACGTTAGGCATTCACTGGTTTAAGGTTAATAATTTAAGTCTTGCTCAACAGATTTTAACGGATATTAATCAAGGAATTGATAAAGGCTCTTCAAGTGGAGCACAAGTGATCAATAATAAACTAAAAAAACAAGGTGCTAATGCTCCTTATGCAATTGTTAAGGCATTTAACTTAAATATTGTGACACTTGGTGCCAATATTGCTAGTTTATTATTAATCGTTAATGTAATCATTGTGATTGTGACTATTATTACTCTGATTTCATTAATTAATGATATGAAATCTAAAGCTTCAACGCGAGTGCTGATTCATAATGCAACTGCTGCGGGAATGTGGGCCGGATTTTGGCTAATTCTGATATCAGGGTTACTAGCGCTAGTTCCTGTAATTTTTGATGTAGATAACATTGAATTTGGTTCAATTCTTGAAATTGGCAGTAGTGTTTTCTTGGAATATGTCATTGTCGGTGCAATTATTTATGTTATTTGTGCCATTCCTTGGCAAGCTACTTCAACTAAATAAGTTTAGAAACCGTAATCATGTAACTATGATTACGGTTTTTCTTGCATAATAACGAAGTATCTGTATATAATTAAAAAATAATTAACAAATTTTAGGTATATTTAACGAAAGAATAGGCGAATTTTATGAAAAAGGCAAAGATTATTAATTTGTTTCTTGCTTTCATTACAATAATTTCGACTCTTTTTTTGTTTAATCGACCAGTTGCTGCCGCGGATAAAAAGGTAGCAAGCGACTCTGTAATGAAAAAGATTAAGCAGTCGAAAGAATTAGTAGTGGGCACCTCTGCGGATTACCCGCCACTTGAATTTACTACTAGTGTAAATGGCAATACCAAGTATGTAGGGGTAGATATTGAACTAGCTAAGGATATTGCCAAGGATCTGCACGCTAAGCTTGTAATTAAAAATATGAGCTTTGATTCTCTATTAATAGCGCTTGAAACAGGCAAGGTTGACATGGTTATTTCTGCTATGACGCCAAATCCTGAAAGAAAAAAGAGTGTAGACTTCTCACAGATTTATTACAAGCCAAGTGGTGAGTATTTTTTAATTAATAAGCGCGATCAAGCTAAGTATAAGAAGATTAAAGACTTTGCTGGTCAAACTGTTGGTGCTCAAACTGGGAGTATTCAATATCAATTGATTCAGTCTCAAATGAAGAAGTCTAAAGCCAAGGGTTTAGGCAAGATCAATAACTTAGTTTTGGCTTTGAAGTCTGGCAAAATGTCAGGTGTGGTAATGGAAGAATTAACTGCTAAAGCATATGCTAAAAATGACAATAGCTTGATGGCTGTTAGAAGCGATTTACGTGAAGAACAAGCTGGGAACGCGGTAGCTATTGCTAAGGGACAATCCGGCTTAGTGAAGGCAGTTAATAAGACAATTAAGCGCGTTGAAAAAGATGATTTGATCAACAAAAAGTATTTGCCTGAAGCTGCAAAATACATGAAGACGGCACAAAAGGCTAATACAATGGCAAAATATGCTCCATACTTTGTTAAGGGGATCGAATACACCATTATTATCACTGTCTTCTCCGTTTTAATTGGTATCGTATTGGGGATGCTTTTAGCCCTAATGCGTTTGTCACAAAACAAGCTTTTGCACTGGATTGCGGTTTGCTACATTGAATTTATTCGTGGTACGCCGCAGATGGTTCAGATTCTGTTCGTTTACTTTGGTGTTGGTGCTCTTATTTCAAACTTATCTGCCTTAGTTGCTGGTATTATTGCGATTGGACTTAACTCAGGAGCCTATGTTGCTGAAGATATTAGATCAGGTATTGCTTCAGTTGCTAAGGGTCAAACTGAGGCAGCTAGATCTCTTGGTTTAAGTCAAGCCAAGGCATACCGTTATGTAATTATCCCGCAAGCATTGAAAAATATTTGGCCAGCTTTAGGTAATGAATTTATCACTTTACTTAAGGACAGTTCATTAGTTTCCGTAATTGGGGTAACAGAATTAATGTACCAAACTGAACTTATTCAAACCTCAACTTACCGTGGTGTGTTGCCATTATTCATTGCGATGATTATTTACTTCATCATGACCTTTACTTTGACTAGACTGCTTAACTATTTCGAAAGACGGATGAAACACAATGACTAAAATGATTGATATTCAACATTTAAAAAAGACCTTTGGTGAAAATGAAGTATTAAAAGATATTTCAGCAACCGTAAATAAAGGGCAGGTAATTTGTATTATCGGCCCATCTGGTTCTGGTAAAAGTACTTTTTTACGCTGTTTAAATGTATTGGAACATCCTACAGCTGGGAAGATTGTTTTTGATGGTACGGATTTAGCTAGTTTAAAAGATGGCAAAGAATTAGATCAATTACGAGAAAAAATGGGCATGGTTTTCCAAAACTTCAATCTTTTCCCTAATATGAATGTAATTGAAAATGTAAAGCTTGCGCCAATGAAAGTTAAAGGTATCAGTGAAAAAAAAGCTGAACAAAAAGGCTTAGAGCTTTTAGAAAAAGTAGGATTGGCTGACCGTGCGCAGCAATTTCCTGCTAGTTTATCTGGTGGCCAACAGCAACGTGTAGCGATCGCTAGAGCTTTAGCGATGGATCCTGAAGTGATGCTATTTGATGAACCTACTAGTGCACTTGATCCTGAAATGGTTGGGGAAGTTTTAAAGACAATGCAAGATTTAGCTAATTCAGGGATGACAATGGTAATTGTGACCCATGAAATGGGCTTTGCTCGTGAAGTGGCTGATGAAATCTGGTTTATGGCGGATGGTTACTTGCAAGAAAAAGGAACTCCTGAAGAGGTCTTCGGTCATCCTACTAGTGATCGTGCTAAAGATTTCTTATCCAAAGTTTTATAAACTAAAAAATCCAAGCAAACGCTTGGATTTTTTTATTTCATTCTGTGATGATGAGATTTTTGAATGCGTACTGTCTTATAAAAAAATTTTGATGCCATCCGTCTATAGCTAAAGTATTAAGTAAATTGTTGGATTGATTTGGCAGAATTGCAGCCCTAGGCATAATAACAGCACGCAGAATTTTATTTTGCTTTAGTAAAGGTGACTGCACTTCCGTTTTATTACTTAAAGAAGTGGTGGATTGGTGAGCTACAGGAGCCGTGGCGTAATTAGTAGTATCGTTAGTACCATCTTGCTTGAATAGCTTGAAGGTATATTTATAAACGCCCTTAATATCAACCTCATATTCATGTCCAGCTATAATTTGTGTACTTGCTGGTGAATAGGTGATGATTGTTTTAAAGTTGCCATAGCCGCTAGAACTATAATTTTTAACGTGAGTAGCGATAGTTGTGATACCAGTATCTAAATCTTTAATAGATATTTCTGGTTTGGAGTTCACAGTCTTGTCAGATAAATAAATTGACCAAACAGTTTTATTCCCTTTAGCCAGTTCTACTGGAAATAATCGCATGCTAGGGTAGGCAACTACAGGCTGACTAGCAGTTCGAAACATATCGTTAGTGTTGAGCACCTTTTGGACCGAATAACGATAGCCGTTTTTGCCGTATGCTGCTCCGATTCCAGTAGTGGTTAACCGGGTTGAAAGAAGCCAAGCACGGTGGCCTGTATCTGATCCAGTTAAGTTATAGTGGTCAGTCACTAAATCTGTGATAACGTCACCGGCAGATTGATGTGAAACGTTGAAATTCAGATTTGATGTTTCAGAAGTATCTTTAGCTAATTTCCACATTCCCTTTGAAATATAGCTAGGTCTTTTCTCACTAGGGAGACCATGTTGATTAACAAAAGGATTAGCATTGATAGCAGCCATTACTGCCGCAGTTTTTTGAGCATTATTGTTAAAAGTAGTGGTTGCAGTTACATTTGGTAAGCCAAATAGGGAACGATAATAATTAATGTAATCGACTTGTGTTTGAATATATTTTGGATTTAAAGCTCCTGCATTAAAATTCTTCTTTAAATGTGGCTTTTTAGCGTAAATATTTTTAATATTATAGCGAGTTTTATTGAGATTGCCGTATTCTTTTTGAAAATTGTGCACTTCATTAATCTCTTGAGTAGTAAAAGTTGCACCTTTTGCAGTCTGTCCAATAAATGGCACACATAAAATCACTGCAATTGTAGTGATCGAGATTTTCCGTAGAAGCATATTTTTAACTCCCTTCTAGGATCTTGTAGTCTATTTAACTAATTATAAACTATTGTGAAAAGGCTTTAGTGAAAAATATTCTATAATTTTAAGTTTTTCTGGTATTCTTTGCGTATAATAAAGGTTTGGTAACATTTAAAAGAGGTATAAAACAATGACTAAAAAAACACAAGTTGGATTAATTTTTGGTGGTAACTCATCAGAATATGAAGTATCAATTGTTTCAGGTCGTAACATTTATAAAGCAATCGATAAAGAAAAATTTGATGTACACCCAATTTGGATTACTAATGAAGGTTACTTTGCAAACGAAGAAGAAAGTTTCAAAGTTTTGGAAGATCCTTCATATCAAGTAAAGAACCCACACAAGGTTCATAATATTTCTAATTTAATTGAATTAGAAAACTTACCAGAAATCGATGTCTTTTTCCCTATTGTTCACGGTAACTTAGGCGAAGACGGTGTTTTACAAGGTTTATTCCGTTTGATGAATAAGCCATTTGTTGGTGATGATGTCTTAGCTGCTGCTGTAACTATGGACAAGGAATTTACCAAAATTTTAGCTCAAAGGGTTGGCGTTCCTGTTGCTGACTGGATCGCAATTAAACGCTTTGAATACGATGACAAAAATAATGATAAACTTGATTATGAAAAGGTTGCTGAAAAACTCGGTCGTGACATGTTTGTTAAGCCATCTAACCAAGGTTCATCAGTTGGTGTTAGCCATGTAACTAACGCTGATGAATATGCAGCAGCATTAAAAGAAGCATTTAAATACGATGATAAGGTATTAGTTGAAGAAACTGTTCCTGGTACTGAAGTAGAAACTGCCGTTCTCGGTAACGACAAGCCAATTGTAGCAGGTGTAGGACAAATCACCAATGCAAAAGGCTCATTCTACAGCTATAAGAACAAATACGATGACAATTCAACTTCTAAGTTACAAATCCCTGCAGATTTGCCACAAGAAATTATTGACACTGTAAGAAGAAATGCTCGTAAGGTTTATGAAGTTACTGAATGTAGTGGTATGGCTAGAATTGACTCTATGCTTACTCCAGGTGGTAAAGTAGTATTGACTGAAGTTAATGCCCTTCCAGGTTTTACTAATATCAGTATGTATCCTAAGTTGTTTGAAGAAGCAGGAGTTCCTTACACTGAATTAATTACGCGTTTAATTGAAGTAGGAATGGAACGCTTTGACCATAAGAAGACTTTGCTTCATAAGCACGATTAATACCGAATTTTATAGAGGTAGATTTTAATGACGACTAATAAGCATGATTTTGAAGAACTCGCTGCACCTAAGGCAGCTGCAAAAGAATTAGGAATAAGTGTAGCCACACTGAGAAAATATTCTTTAATTGTGGAAAAAGTAACGGGCAATTCAAACTATTTTGCCCGGACCAAGCAGAAAGCACGTCTATATCATCAAAAGGATATTGACGATCTGAAGGCTTTCCATCACTTGTCCAAGAATAGTGGCTTGACTTTGCAAGAGGCGGCTCGTCAAATTTATGCTGTTAGTGAAAAAGGTGAAGAGCCTAAAGTCAAAGAACCTGTTCGCTATACTTCTAACGATGTGATGGACACACAGCAGGTAGTTAAGCTTTTGAATACTTTGCAAAAGACTATTTCAAATCAAAATGAGGCGATTAGTTCTTTGCAAAAGCAATTAAATGTCATTCAAAAACAAAATGAAGATTTAATTGAAGCGCAAAAGCAACTTGCTGCACCAAAAGATAATAGCGATAAAATTGCCGCTTTACCTGATATTTCTGGTGTTGTTGATGATGACGATGAAAAACCAAAAGATGCTGCAGAAAAACGCGAAGAAGTAAAGGAAGACATGCAGAAGAGTCAAGAAGAAATGCATGACGAAATTATTTCTAAAGCAAAGGAAAATGCTAAAAAACGTGCAACTGCAAATGTTCATCGTACCTTAGAAGATATGCAACTTCCAGAAACTAAGGAACATTGGTGGCAAAAAATCTTTAAGTTTTAAAAAAGAATTAAACAAAAAAGTAAAGAATTTAAAGGTAGCCTAACATCGGGCTGCCTTTTGTTTTACAGTAATAACTATGAAAAAGAAATAGGGAGTTGTTACTTTGAATTTTAAATGGAAAAAGCGTTATACAGCTGCAGTGATTGCTGCAATTGTTGGCGCTATTCTGACAGTATTAACTTATTTTGCAACTGATATTTATCAAAAGGATGAGGTTGCGGTTATTACAGATAGTCAGATTAAAGATACTTTGATTGAAAAAAATGAGGATGTTTATAAGAATCAGGATCAAACTAGACAACAGATTCTACATTTAAAAGTATTATCTGGTAAGCATAAAGGAGAAAAATATACCACTAAAAATGTATATTATCCTTCTCAATTAACGACACAGCAGTATCGTGCTGGTCAGCGTATTTTTGTCAATATTAAAAAGGGAGACCCTGCCATTGTTAATCCAAAGCGAGATTGGGTATTAGTGATGGTAGTTACAATTACAGTGGCATTAATGATCGCTGTATCAGGGATGCACTCAATTGCATTAGTAATTTCTATGGCAATTAGCTGGGCACTGTTCTATTTAGTCATTATTTGGGATGTTCATCTAAATGGGGCACACATTATCTTGCTATTTGGTTTAGCTGATATTGTTTTGTCATTCTTTAGTTTATTGATTGTTCAAGGATTTAATAAAAAAATGCTAGCAACTTGGCTAGCAACTATTTTAGGAATTTTTGTTTCTTTTGCTCTATGCTATGTAATTATGCATGTGACTGGGGAATCAGAAATGAAATATGAAACGGGAGATTATGCAACGCAAGATCCTCGTGGGTTGTTCTTAGCTCAGACTTTGATCGGAATTTTAGGTGCCGTCATGGATGAGGCAACCGACATTATTTCTAGTTTGTATGAATTGATCCAAACTAAAAAAGATATCACTATTCGGCAATTAGTACACAGTGGTCGAACCATGGGACAGGAAATCATGGGGCCATTGATCAATGTCTTGGTTTTAATCTTCATCGCTGGCGCTTTGCCTGAGACGATTTTGTACTTAAGGGATAACAATACTTTAGCTTCTACTTTTGGGTTTACGCTGTCACTAGGAGCCACACAGAGTGTTATTTCTGCGATCGGGATCGTGCTGACGGTTATCTTTGCGACGGGATGCAGTTTATTCTTCTTGAAGGATCGAGATTGGAAGAGTTTGTTTAAAAAAGAAGGTGAGAATAAATGAGTACGTTAATGGCATTAATTGTTGTTTTAGCTATTTTGATGACAATTGTTGGCGGAGAAACGGGAATCCGGAGTTTCTTTAGTGTTTTAATCAATACCATATTGCTGATTTTGGTAGCAATGCTGATTTCTTGGGGAATTAATATTGCAATTTTAACTTTGATTTTTATTCCGTTAAAACTTGTTACGATCATTTTCTTAGGTACGCATGATTATACAGTTGCCAAAAACTCATTTTATTCTGCTTTTATTGTGTGTTTGGTTATTAGTCTATTTATTTGGGGATGCCAATATTTTGCTCAAGCTGCGGGTCTTGGCCCAGAAGCAGGGGAATTATTAGTTGGTTTATCACAAATGCCAGGATTAGATTATCCAATGATTGCTGTTACAGTTGCAGTTTTCTCAACTTTGGGTGCAATTGCGGAAGCAGCAGTAGCGATGAGTTCAGGTTTACTTGAAATTAAAAAGCATAATCCAAATATCAGCGAAGAAGAATTAATGAGTAGCGGTACAGCCATTGGTACTGACGTGCTAGGTACTGCAATGAACACAATTTTATTTGGGATGTTCGGTAGCTTTTTAGCTCTGTTTTTATGGTATTTCCGTTTGCACTATACGATTGGTGAAGTCCTTAATGAAAAACTTTTTGTTAATGAAGCCTTAATTATCATGTATTCTTTAATAGGGGTTATTTTAACAGTGCCTCTGTCATCATTTATGTTGTCTAGAGGGATGAGTAAGAAGGAACTAAAAAATGAAAGTAGAAAATCTGATCATAACTAATTTTAATAAGCGTGAATTTAAGATCCATACTTATGTGCTGGATCAAAATCCAGAATTAGTGGAACAAAAGCGCCCTTTAGCAATTGTGGTTCCAGGTGGGAGTTTTAATCATTTATCTAAAAGAGAAGGCGAACCAGTAGCAATCGCTTTTAATAATCAAGGCTTTAATAGCGTGGTTATGGAATATAACTTAGTACAAGATCCAGGTAAAATTTATCCAGATGCTGGTCTTGATGTACTTACTACGGTTAAATATTTTAGAGAGCACGCAGATGAGTATCATTTGGATCCCAAACGTATTTTAACGATTGGATTTTCTGCGGGTGGTCATGTGGTCAGTTCAGCTAATAACATGGCTTTAAGCAGTGATTATCAAAGTAAATATGGTTTTAACAAAGATGATGTATTGCCTAATAAGACGATTCTAGGTTATCCATTGATCGATATTAAGAAAATTGGTTTTCCAATCCCAGATGATCAAAAAGATAAGATGCCAGTAGAACCGGAATTATTAGATAGTGCATTAGGTGTTACACGTGAAACACCAGATACATTTATTTTCCAAGCTTGGGATGATCCAGTTGTTTTGATTGGCAATTCCATTGAATACATTGGTGCTTTGAATGAGAATAATGTCAAAACTGAAGCACACTTATTCAATCATGGCTATCATGGCTTTTCTTTAGCACGTCATAACGTCCAAACTAAGGGCCGTGAATGGCAGGAAAATCCACATGCGGCTCATTGGTTTAACTTAGCGATGGAGTGGCTGAGAAGCGAATGGGGCGAGTAGAAAAGCATTAAGTCATCAGCTTTGTGGTAAAATTGATCGCTTGATCATGCCATTTGAAGCGCTGTATTGCGTATGGCTGATCATTACTTTGATCTTGAATTTTAAGTTATTTGCTTATTCAATTGATGCGCAATTTGTGTTAATTACGTTGTTTTACTTTAGTGGTTGGATATCATCATTGGTTAAAAAGCATAAAATGAAGCAATAAAAAAGAGTTCTCATATCGAGAGCTCTTTTTGCTTAATCATTATTCTTTTTTTCTTTAAAGAAGATAACCTCTTCAGCTGCAACAATCGGACCAGATGATTTGTAAACTCTGATTCTCATTGCCTTAGCTTCGACGTCTCTTAAACCAACAACCTTATTCTTGCTGTCAGATTTCCAAGTAAGTCGTTCGCCATATGGTTTAAAGTTAGTACCATCAACAGAAGTTTCTACGCTGACTTCAATAGGATCACCTTGATGATCAATCTTTCTTGGAACCCAAACCATTCTGCTTAAGTGTTCCAATTGATTAAACTTGAAGGTTAATTCAAGCGGTTGATCTTCACTGACGCCATTAACAGTTTCCCATTCACTAGCGAGTTTAAGATCAGTCAAATACTTCAAAGGATGATCTTTTTGACTAGTCATGTTACTAGTAGTTTGAATATCTCTGATGGCAAAATTCATTGGATCTGGTTTAGTGATTGCACCAAATGGATCTGACCATTCAGAAACTTTGTTTTTAGCAACATAACGCAAACGCATACTGTAACGAGTATTAGGAGCCAATCCATGGAAGGTAAATGAGCTACCATCGATACCATCATGCAAAATGCCATTAACTTCAATTTGAACTTGATCAGTCAATTGTGGCCAAACTACTGTTAGTGAATGTGAGCTGATCTTTTCTGGATCAACTGCTGGCTGCTTAGGTGAACGCAATAATGAATCAGTGATTGCGTGTACTAAAGTCTCATTACCATACTTGAAGTTACGAATAATAATTTCAATCTTGGAATCAGTAATGTCGCGCTTAGCTAACTTGATTTGCAAAGCGGTTTGCTTCTTTTCTTGATATTGATCAAATTCAGGCAACCAGCTGTAATTTGTATTAAAAAAGAATCCTTCCTTAGCATGAGCGAATGTATCGACTGTGCCATATTCTTGCATGTCGATGACTTGATCATTAATTTTAACGGTTAAGCCATCAGGATAACCATCGCACATGATGTTCAAATTAGTGGTATTTTCTGTTTGGAAGGTATTGAAGTCACCTTGAGTTGGATCAATCGTAATCTTGAGTTTGCTTGCTTCAAGTTCACTAGTAATTTGTGTAGCAACATGGTTTCTTGAATAATCGTTGTAACCATTATCGTCATAGGTAACCATCTTGCTGCGACCTTGTGGGTAAAGAACGTAGTTGCGTTCGCCCAAATCAAAGATAGAGCCGCCACGAACAAAGACTGGTAAATGCCAAGATGGATATGAAAGTTTATTATAAACTCGACCACCTAAATACTTCTTGCCGTCAAACAGGTCAATCCACATCGTACGGTGGTTTGGTAAATAAAGATTATCTTTTCTAGAATTACCATTACCGTCTTCTCGGCCATTAACAATTGGTGAAATGAGCAAGTTAGGCCCAAGCATAAATTCATGGCTAACTTGTGGGGTGTAATTGACTTGTTCATGTGGGAATTCCAAGAATAAAGGCCGCATGATTGGTTCACCAACTTGAGCACGATAGATCAATGTGTACATGTAAGTTTGCAATTGTTCACGCAATTGCAAGTAAGCACGATTGATTTGCGTCATCTTATTGTTATATGCAAATGGCGTTTTACTGAATTTGCCTTGGTCATCAAGACTGAAGAGTAGTGGTGTAAAAGTCTTCCATTCAAAATCACGAATACTAATTTGAGCATTACCACCGCCAGCGGTTCCATCTACGGCACTACCAATTAAAGGTTGGCCAGATAGACTAGCACATAGGAAGCCAGCAACTTGAGTTGGAATATTTTCCCAGTTGCCTCCAATATCACCAAAGGCGAGCATCGTTCTATTTTGACTACCGGCAATTCCTGTATTTGAAAAAATGAGAGGTCTTTTACGCTTAAGATTATCACGTAAAATTAAAGCATCATTTTTCAAAATTTTTGGATCGCTGGTGTTAGTTTGAATAAACGTAGTATCTGGAGTTGCCTTCGGCGTTTGATTTTCACTCCAAAGGCCAGCATTAACATCTCTACTTGCAGCATAATCACTGAAGCTAGTCATTGCTTCCGCATTGATATCTTGTACTTGATAGTTAGGAACAATCCAGCTTAGTTTGAAATGCTCTTTTTGGTAACGATCAACCATTGCACGAGCGGAGAATTGATATTCTTCTTCTCCATTCAATGAGGCCTTACCGTTAGCGTCTTCAGGATTGGAAGTTCTAGTGTAATAGTTGCCATCTTCGAACATGGTAGCATTACGTTCTTTAGCTTCCCCCGGCTGCCACATTGTAGTCAAAAAGTTTCCTACGTGACCCAGACCCAAAGCATATTTAGGTGGCATTAATGGTTTACCCGTCAAAAGGTAATACTTAGCCAAAATATCTTTAGGTGAGTTGCCTAATAAATAAAATGTATCAAATAACTTACTATTGTGAGTTAAGATTGCGGCATCATGATTGGTTTTACCAAAATCATAGCTACCAGTAGTTTCAGTATTTCTTAATTCACCAAAACCGGAGTTAGCCCAGAAAAATGGTACTTGGGTTAAAACTCCGCCTTTACCCGTAATGTGGTCGCGTTCGATTTGAATGACTTGACCTTTATGACTAAAGTAGCCGTTCTGCATCCCACCACCAAAGTAAAATTCATTTTTGTGTTGCTTTAGAATTTCTGTTGTTTGGTTGCCGCTTAGTTCAAGTGGACTAAGTTGAGATAAACGACTACGGTGTAAAGTCTCGTCAAAAATAGTCATCACCGCAGGTTTTTGTTGAAAAATCAATTGGTAATTGCCAGTTTGAATGATTAAAGAATCACTTGTGGCCTTGGCTTTAGATTTTTCAAAGTAACTATTATTAAATTGAGACAGGTCAACGAAAGAAGAATGATTTTCGTCGAATTCCTTAGCTGGATCAAGGAAATAGCGGAATATTCCGTCAGCTAAAATATAAAGACGAGCAACTTCTCCAGTGGAATAATGAAGTTCATAATAATGATCACGTTTATTTGCACCGATGAGTTGACCTAATTGATGTCTTTCTATTTGATTTTGTGTCATATTGCTTTCTTCCTAATAAAACTTGTTACCATATATTATAGCGAAAAAATCTTAACTTTTTGTGCAATTATGCTAAAAGGCCAATAGTCAATCAAAATTTAATTTCTAATTTTAATGTAAGCGCTTTTACTTTTGAGAAAAATGTGCTATATTATGAGTGTAAAGAAATTAAGAAATAAAATAAAAAAAGAAAAGGTGAGTCCAATGACATAGTTAGTGTAGTTAGTCAGATATAAAGAAAGGCTTGTGATACCAATGGGCATTGAAGGCTAAACAACAACTTAGTAATAAAATGATATAGCCAAGTGATATATGATTTACATAAGTGACTCGGACTTCCATATGAAGTGGGTATAGAATAATAATTTTTTGGAAAATCGCTTGGAATATATTTATTTAGGAAAGATAATTTATACATGACGAATAATATTAAAAAATGACCTATCGCAGTTTTTAAGCGATAGGTCATTTAGTTTGCTAATATACAGCACCATCGTAGAAGTTGTAACGAGGCTTGTTAAAGTCGAAGTCTTTCAATTCGCTAATCTTAATAGCGTTGTCGCAGACGCCCCAGCTCATTAAGTTGATTGGCTTGCCGTAATCTTCGTCAGGAATAACTAATAAAATGTATTTACCTTGAGATAAAGCGTAGCCAAGTTCCATACCTAAGCCAACGTCTTCTTCTTCTGGCAAATATACGCCAAGCATGATATCAGAAGTCTTAATTCCTACTAGGTCGTTGTTGTAGGTTGCAGAAGCCCATTCAATATCGTGTAAGTATTCTGGGTGTTCATCAACGCGAATACCCTTGTATTGATTATCAAGAGGTATGTAGCTATTTTCTAAATCAACTGTTGGATTTTCTTTTAAAGCTGCCATAGCTTCTTGGTAAGCCTTGTTTTGCTTTTCGTTGAACCAACCGGCACCAAAATATAAAGTCTTTTTCTTTTCCATAATTTTCACCCTCATAAAAATTGCTGATGAATTAACTTTAACATCTTTTCAATTGAAAAAAACGTCTTGTTAACTTACGCTAAAAATAGTAATTCCATAATAGAGGGTAAAATTCAATGACCAATACTGAAAATCTTTTTGCTTCAGATGCAGTTTTTGTGTCTGATCAATTAAAGCAGGACTTAGTTTTAAAAGAAGTTTATGATAAATTGCTTGAGCGAGGCTATGTGAAAGGTAACTTCTTATCACATATTGTTGAGCGTGAACACAATTTTCCTACCGGTTTAGATACTAAAACGTTAGGTCAAAATATTCCTAATATTGCAGTGCCGCACACGGAAGGTGAGTTTGTAAATACGCGTTTGATTGTGCCAGTAGCACTTAAACAACCGGTTCTTTTTCATAATATGATTAAGTCTGAAGAAACATTAGAAGTAAAATTCTTGTTTATGCTTTTGGACAATGATCCTGATGGACAGGCTAAGTTGTTAGCTAGCGTAATGGATTTCTTGGCTGATACTCCGGCTAATGAATTGCGGGAAGTATTTAATTTTACCGATCCGCAAGCGATTTATGCATTTTTAAAGCAAAAATTTATGAAAAAAGAAGACTAGAATTTTCTAGCCTTCTTTTTTAGTCTTCAAGGTAAATTTCACGTAATTTCATAATGTCTGCGCTAGAGAGCTTCATAACATCACGTAAATAGTTATTGATACTGCCGTATTTGTCATTCAATACCTTAATGGCATGATCAAGATATTCAGGACGGACACTTTGAATGTCTCGAATTGATTGAAGAACGTTTTCGTTACGACCGTTTTGACGTGCATGTTCAACCATGCTGTCAACGAAGTCCTTGGTAGTAATGTTAGTTAAAAGGTAATCTTTTTTGATAGTGCTAAACGGTACACCCAAAGCACTTAAAATTAGCATTGCACCAAAGCCGGTTCTGTCTTTACCAGCAGTACAGTGGAAGATGACGCTTTCGTTTTCGCCATCATTTTTGAGCAAGACTTCAAAAAGTTTACGATATGCATTTTGAGCAGATTCACTTTCGATCATGTCTTCATAAGCATAGTGCATGTGATCAAAACCGAAGTCAGCATCGTTAGCGGCTTGCTTATTCAAATCGTTTAGACTCTTAGATGAATTGGTTAAGTCTTCGCTAAAGACGGGATCATAAATGTATTCAACACCGTCTGGAACGCGATCAGGTTGATTATCCACTTCTTCTTTACTTCTAAAGTCAACGTCATATTTTACGCCGTAATCAGTTAAGAACTGCTTGTCAAATGGTGATAGATCAGCCAAATTACCAGTTCTAAGAAGTTTATGCATCTTGATTTTTTTGCCAGATAAAGTTTCATAACCTCCAAGTTCACGGAAGTTGCGGCCACTGGTTACACCGATTAATTGATTAATTAATTTTTGGGTCAAAAAAATGCTCCTTTCTGTAATTAAATGTTGTCATGCATATTATTTTAGCAACAAATATGAGCCTAAACAATTATTTAGAAAAGTAATAGCTTACAAAATTATGTTAAAATAAACATTAAGAATAAAGCAATCGGATAGGAGATGAAGAAAAGTGGCAACAGATAAAGAAAGTATTTTAGTTCCAGTTGATGGTTCGGAATCAGCAGAAAGAGCTTTTGATAAGGCTGTTCGAGTTGGTTTACGTGATGGTGCTCACGTTGATGTATTGAACGTTATCGATACTCGTCAATTTATGGGTGAAATGCAAGACACTTTGATTTCTGGCGATACTATTTACCAAATGACTCAAGACTCTGAAGAATATTTGAAGAGTTTGAAGAAATGGGCTCATGATAACTTTAACTTTGATGATGTAGATTACCATATTCGTTATGGTAGTCCTAAGCGTATTATTTCTTACGACTTCATCAAAGACCACCATAATGACTTAATCGTTATGGGTGCAACAGGTCTTAATGCAGTTGAAAGAATGTTGATGGGTTCAGTTACTGAATACGTTAACCAACATGCTTTAGCTGATGTATTGATTGTTAAGACTGATATGGCTAACAACCCAGTTAAACCAACAATGAAGAAGAACTAATTAAATAGTGTTAATAGCTAGATGAACATAAATTCATCTAGCTATTTTTTAATGAAAAGTTTCCTAAAAAGGCTTGATAGAACCCGAATATTTTTGGTATTATTTTAACAAATGAACGTAGAGCTGCTGAAGGGAGTGGATGAGTTTTGCTTAAGGATGTAAATAAATTTATTGTTATCGGCAAGTCTTCCGCTTTTGGAGACGTTTTTTCTGTTCGTTTTACTAATATCTGTGCTATTAATCAGGCTTAATTATTGATCGTTTTTGTCGCCCCGTAATTAAGTCTTTTTTTATGGCGTTGTTTGTTTTATCACTATTTTGTTCATGGAGGACAATATGAAAAGATTTAGAAGAATCTTGGTAGCAGTAGTTGCATTACTTGTTGCGGTAGTTGCAACTGCATGTTCAAGCAAGAGTAGTAGTTCATCTAACAAAGAAAACTACACTCCAAAGTCATTAACTATTCAATTTGTACCAAGTCAAGCTGCAACTAAGTTGCAAGCCCGTGCAAAGCCTCTTGAAAAGATGCTTTCAAAGAGATTGGGTATCCCAGTTCACGTTTCTATGTCAACTGACTACAACACCGTTGTGGAAGCTATGAAATCAAAGAAAGTTGATGTAGGTTTCCTTCCACCAGATGGTTATGTTTTAGCTCACAAGCAAGGCGCAGCTGATTTGCTTTTGCAAGCTGAACGTTACGGTGTTAAGCAACCAGGTGGTAAAGCAACTAACCAATTAGTAAAGAGCTATCGTGCAGAAATCCTTGTTAAGAAGGGTTCAAAGATCAAGAACTGGAAAGACTTAAAGGGTAAGTCAATTTCAGTTCAAAACCCAACTTCATCAGCTGGATACGTATTCCCAGTTGCTGAACTTAAGCAAAAGGGTTTGGACGTAACTAAGAGTTGTAAGTTAGTTACTGTTACTGGTCACGACCAAGCTGTTTTGAACGTATTAAACGGCGATACTGATGCAGCCTTCGTCTTTGAAGATGCACGTAACATCGTTAAGAAGGACAACCCAAAGATCATGAGTCAAGTTGTTCCAATTTACTTTACTAAGCCAATTCCTAACGACACTATCTCAGTAATTCCAAGTATGTCTAAGTCATTCCGTAAGAAGCTTGCTAAGGCATTCATCGCTGTAGGTAAGTCAAAGGAAGGTAAGAAAGTTATCGAAAGCGTATATAGCCACGAAGGTTACGCATACGCAAAAGATAGTGACTTCAACGTTATCCGTAAATACGACAAGATCGTTGAATCAACTAAGAAATAATAAATTTAATTAAGGGAGTTTGACGATTAAATGGCAGATAAGCCAATGATCCAATTAAAAGATGTTTCCAAGATCTACGACAATGGTACTGTAGGTTTAAAGGACATCAACTTAACTATTAATAAAGGTGAATTCGTAGTAGTTGTTGGTTTGTCTGGCGCTGGTAAGTCAACTTTGCTACGTTCAATCAATCGTTTGCATGATATTACTTCAGGCGATATTTTGATTGACGGCAAATCAATTACAAGTGCTAAAGGCAAGAATTTGCGTAAATTACGTCGCGATATCGGAATGATTTTCCAGAACTTTAACTTGGTTAAGCGTTCTAGTGTTTTGCGCAATGTTTTGGTAGGCCGCGTAGCTTACTACCCAACTTGGAAGACTACTTTTAACTTATTCGATAAAGAAGATAAACAAAAGGCTTATGAAGCTTTACAACAAGTTGATTTGGCCGATAAAGTTTATGCACGTGCTGACGAGTTATCAGGTGGTCAACAACAACGTGTAGCTATTGCACGTGTGCTTATGCAAAATCCAAAGATCATCTTGGCTGATGAACCAACTGCATCACTTGATCCACAGACTTCAGTGAGAGTCATGAATGACTTGAAGATGCTTAATGAAAAATACGGCATGACCGTAGTTGCTAACTTGCACAGTATCGAACTTGCACAACAATTTGGTGAAAGAGTAATCGGTATCCGTGCTGGTCAAGTAGTTTACGATGGCAAGATGAAAGATACTCCTAAGTCTGTCTTCACTAATATTTACAATGGTGGTAACGGCAGCGAGGAGGATGAATAATGCCTGAACAAGTAAATCAATTGCCTAAGCGTAAGTTCAAAGTAATGAACTTGGTTTGGACAATCATCATGATTGCAGGACTATTTATTTCAATCAATGTTACTAACACGCACATTAGTGTCTTGTTTGAAAACTGGAACCAATTTGCTGACATCTTTATTCAAATGTCTCATCCAGATTGGAGCTACTTGAACGTTGTTTGGCCTAAGTTGATTGAAACCATCAAGATGGCTGTCTTGGGTATGGTAATTGGATCTGTTGTCGCATTTATCTACTCATTATTGATTGCCCGTAATATTGTTAAGAATAAGGCTGTAACTGGCGTACTTCGTGTCATTATGAATATCGTCAGAACTATTCCTGACTTGCTTCTTGGTGCGATCTTCGTAGCTATCGTAGGTATCGGTCCAGTTGCTGGTATCTTGGCTTTAGCAGTCTTCACCTTTGGTGTGGTTGTTAAGTTGTTCTACGAAGCAATCGAAACAATTGATCCAGGTCCAATTGAAGCTTTGACTGCCGTAGGTGCAAACAAATTGCAAATTATCCATTACGCAGTTATGCCACAAATTATCACTTACTTCATTTCATATGTTCTATATGCATTTGAAATCAACGTCAGAGCATCAACAGTCCTTGGTTATATCGGTGCCGGTGGTATTGGTTTGAACTTGCAACAAACTTTGCAGGTCTTCAATTATGCTCAAACTGGTACGATCATCATCGTTATTATCGTAGTTGTTGTCTTGATCGACTACGTTTCATCTAAGTCACGGGAGGCGTTAATGAAATAATGGATACTACAATAAAAAAATTACCCGCTAAACCCGTTGACCGTAAGAAACAAGTTGCACATTGGCTAATTGCAATTGCCACTATCGTAATTATTGTTTGGTCATGTACTGGTATTAACTTCGGTGGTATTAAAGCCACTGCTGGTCAAATTGCCGGTGCAATCTTCTCAGGTATTTTCCATCCTGACTGGAGCTATGTTTACAATGGCTCAGGTGAAGACTTGATCTCACAATTGTGGCAAACCATTTGTATCGCTTTCTTAGGTACATTCATTTCCGCAATTATTTCATTGCCATTTGCCTTCTGGGCAGCCCATACCAAGCACAAGCATTGGTACACTTCAAGAATCGGTAAAATTGTTTTGGCAATTATCCGTTCATTCCCTGAAATTGTTCTTGCTTTGATGTTCATCAAGGCCGTGGGTCCTGGTTCTGCAGCCGGTGTTTTGGCATTAGGTTTCCACTCAGTTGGTATGCTTGCCAAGTTGTTCTCAGAAGCTATTGAAAACTTGGAAGAAGGGCCAAACGAAGCTGTTATTGCAGCCGGTGGTTCTAAGTTCCACGTAATCATGTTTTCAACTATGCCTAACTTGATGCCAGCTTTGATTTCTAACACCTTGTATCGTTTTGATGTTTCAATTCGTTCCGCATCTATCCTTGGTTTGGTAGGTGCCGGTGGTATCGGTTATCCATTAATCATTGCACTTCAATATCGTCAATGGGACCGTGTAGGTATCATTTTGCTTGGTATCATCATTATGGTTGTTATCATTGACTGGATCTCAGGTTGGATCAGAAAGAAGTTAGTTTAATTTTTAATTCCTATGAAAAAGAGAAGACAAACGTCTTCTCTTTTTTTCATCCATTATTTTTGAAGTAACAATCTTCAAGATGGTCATTAATTAAGCCAATTCCTTGGAGGTAAGAATAGATAATTACAGGACCTACGAAAAAGAAACCATCTTTTTTCATTTGCTTGGCAATCTGCTTTGCAATGTCGTTAGTGGTAGGAACTTCGTCAATGGTATCGGGATGATGCACAATTGGTGAAGGGATAAAACTTTGCAAATATTTGGCGAAACTGCCATATTCTTGCTTAACTACTAGGATCGCCTTAGCATTTTTGATTGCGGCATTGATTTTGATGTGATTACGGATGATGCCTTTGTCCTGCATCAGCAGGCCTACGTCATAATCGGTCATTTGAGCAACTTTTTCTACATCGAATTCCTTAAAAGCTTTTCTGAAGTTCTCGCGTTTGTGCAAAATTGTGGACCAACTGAGCCCTGATTGAAAAAGTTCAAGTACCAGCATTTCATATAAATATTGATCATCTAAATTTAATTTGCCCCATTCATGATCATGGTAGTTTCTCACTGTTTCGTCTTTTACATCGCCCCAAGGGCAGCGTAATATTCTAGTTTCATTCATGAAATTTTCTCCTTTAAAATAATATTTTTACTCTCTAATATTTATTACGCAAAAAAAGTGGATTTTTTTCTAAGAAATTTTATTTTTAAGTTTGAAATGCAGGCTTTAATCCCTTTTTTTGCTATAATTAGGGGTGAATTTTGAGGAGGATCATATGGAAAAATTAGATACCATGATGTTGGCTGATGATTTAGCCTTATCACAAGACAAGATTTTGAATGGTGAACAAGACTTTGACGCTGAAGCTGTCTATAAAGTAATTGATAACTTGGGCGTTTTGAATAATCCTATTAAAGATTACTTTGATATGACCGAAGAAGAATACTACGAAGCAGAAAGCGATCATAAATTAACTTTGATCAAAATGGCTGATAAGTTAACTGATTTACATGACCGTATCTTAACTAACCACGTTGATGGTTATGTTGATAAGGATGAAATTAATTTAACTTACAACCACGAAAATCCATATGAAGATGATTTGTATGATCCAGCCACTGATTATCGAGTTATCGTTTACAGTTTAAAGGTTATTGGCGCAGTTCAAGCAATCGCTGCCAAGGATTTACAAGAAGTATTGTCTAAAGATGCTGTTTTGTCAGTAGGACTTGCTGCTTATGCTTTAGCACACAACGCATAAATTATTTGAGTCGGGTCGCGAGAGCCGGCTTTTTTTGTCTTTGGGGCGAAAAAATGAAGCTATTGAAACATACTAAAGGAATAGTTGATAAGATCGTAGATAAGATCGTAGGAGCAAGAAAGCGTTCAGCCATGGATAAAGATGGCGAGTTACTAGATCCTATGCAAAAATATACCACTATTGGTGAATATCATGTTGATGCAGAAGATGGTACACCAGATGGTAAGAAATTTGTGCTAACCGTTTATCAAGATAAAGATGGTGTTTTGCATCAAGGCTTAAGCTCAGAAAGTACCACAGAACTTGCACCAGAGTATGTACGTAAATATAGTGAAAAACTAGATCGTTTCCGTGATTTTCATGATACAAAAACGGGTCGTCGTTATGTAGTTGAAAATTATTTGGATGATTTTACTAGTGAAGTTAAAAAGCATATTCGCAAAGGCAAAAACTCAGTTAATATCGGCGTTATCACTGATACGCACTTTAAAGATAAGGATAGTGTCGATTTTTACGGTTGGAATGGCCTGCAGCACGTGCAAGAATTTTCTTATCTTGATCAATCTGGTTTGCTTAACATGAAGGCTCACTTAGGCGATTGGATCGATGGTTCTGATGCGGGTCTGCTTGGTGAAGGCGAGCTGATCAAGTTAAACAATTCGTTTAAGTCGGATACGCTTCCTTATTTGAATATTAAGGGTAATCACGATGAAAACGATAAGTTTGATGAACACCACGATCTAAAAGCATCGTTCCCGGAAAACGAGTTTGAAAACATCATGTGGCCCGACATGTATCGACAAAAGAATATCCATTACGTTTCACGTCAACATGGTGTTGCTTACTTTGATTTCAATGATATTCGTGTAATCTCCGTCAATACTTCAGATTTGCCTTATATTTTGAATAATAAGGGACAAAAGAAATACGATGCCAAAATCACTTTGGCTGTGCGTGAAGATCAAATTGAAGAAATCATCGAAATTTTGACCAGATCATCGAATAAGAAGATTATCTTTATGAGTCATGCCAACCCAATCAACCGCAAGGGTAGCAACGCCCTCAAATATAACGGTAGATCCTTGCATGAATTGCTCGTTGCCTTTAACCAAAGAGAAAAAGGCCGCATGCATGCTAGCGACGGCGAGCCAGCAGAATTCCGTTTGTCCAATGACTTCAACTTCACTCATGTAAAGAACGCTCGCATCATTGCTTATTTCTGCGGCCACCGTCACCGCGAAGATCAATACAGAATCAATGGTATCCAATACATTCTGTTTAACTGCTCGGCTTTAATGGGGCCAAAACATTCTTTGACCACAAAATTCAATAAAAATTTGAAACGCCAAATTGACCATAATAACGAAGCAGCTGGCTATATCGTTAACGTCGACTTGAAACGTCACCGTATTCAAGTCTTTGGCTATGGTGCTGCTTCAAGACGGCGGGTATATTTTATTTAGTTTAGGTAAAGAAAAGTAAACCTATTTGGCTATTACAAGTGTTTAGCTTATAATAAAAAAGTTAAAGTAAAAAAATTATAAGTGTAAGTATATTTATATATAGATAAAGTAGAGAGAAATTAGCTTAGGGGAAGTTGAAATATGTGCGGAATTGTCGCATTTTATGATCCAAAAATAAACGAAAAACAAGCCGTTATTGGTAAGATGATGGCTACTATCAAGCACCGTGGACCTAATTCCGACGGTTATTACACTAATGATGAGGTTGCCCTTGGTTTCAGAAGATTGTCAATTATCGATCTTCGTGGAGGAGCTCAACCTATTTATAATGAAGATAAAACTAGAGCAATTATCTTTAATGGTGAAATTTACAACTTTAAACCATTAAGAGAACAATTAATTAAAGCAGGCCACACTTTCACTACCAAGGCCGATACTGAAGTATTGCTTCACGGTTATGAAGAGTGGGGCATGGATGGCCTTCTTAAGAAGGTACGTGGTATGTTTGCCTTCCTTATTTGGGATGACAACAACAAGACCCTTTATGGTGCACGTGACTTCTTTGGTATTAAGCCAATGTACTACAGCAACCAAGATGGCCACTTACTTGTAGGTTCAGAACTTAAGAGTTTCTTGGAATATCCAAAGTTCAAGCGTGAATTGAACGTTGAAGCTGTTAAGCCATACCTCATGAACCAATACAACGACCTTGAAGAAACCTTCTTTAAAGGCGTTTACAGATTTCCAGCAGGTCACTGGTTCGAATACAAAGATGGTGAAATGAAGACCCACCAATACTGGGATGCGGAATACAAGGAAAATAGTTTAAGCTTTGAAGAAACTTTGAAGCGTATCAACGATGACTTGAAGGAAACCGTCGATTTGTACAGAATTGCTGACGTTAAGGTGGGTGCATTCTTGTCAGAAGGTATTGACTCTTCATACTTGACTACTTTGCTTAACCCAGACGATGTTTTCTCAGTAAGTTTTGATGACTCAACTTACGATGAAGCTTCAAAGGCTAAGGCATTAGCTGACATCAACCACTGGAAGTTCTACAGTGACAAGGTTGATGCCGACGAAGCTATGCGTGATTTTCCAGAAATGCAATACCACATGGATGAACCAGATGCCAACCCATCAATCATCCCACTTTGGTACTTGTGTAAGTTAGCTCGTAAGCACGTTACTGTTGCACTTTCTGGTGAAGGTGCCGACGAATTGTTTGCTGGTTACGTTAACTACGGGATGCACACTCATAACGATATCATTAAGATCTTCACTAGCGAACTTAAGAAACTTCCTAAGAAGAAGCAAATTAAGTTGGCCCACAAGATTAAGAAGATGCCTAATTTCCCAGGTAAAGTTCACATGTACACCAACTTGGCTGAACCAAGTGAATTCTACGTTGGTCAATCAGTAATTTACGATATGGATTACCCAACTATCTTTACCTCAAAGGATGCCAACAGCATTTTGCAACCAACTTACCGCAATAAGTTGACTGTTAACGGCATTTACCAAAAGGACTTCAAGAAGGTTAAGGATATTGATAACGTTAAGCAAATGCAATACATCGATTTGCACCACTTCATGATTAACGATATTGAACAAAAGGCCGATAAGATTTCAATGGCTCACTCACTTGAAGTTCGTGTTCCATATCTTGATAAGAAGATCGCAGAATTAGCTAACTCAATCCCAACCAAGTACTTGGTTAACCGTCATGATACCAAGTACGCACTTCGTAAGGCTTCAGAGAAGGTATTGCCTGATGAATGGGCTAAGCGTCCAAAGCTTGGTTTCCCAACACCAATCAAGCAATGGCTTAAGGAACCACGTTTCTACAAGCAAGTACGTAGCTTGTTCGAAGAAGAATTTGTTAACGACATTTTCGATCAAAAGAAGATTATCAAGCTTCTTGATGACAACTACGAAGGGGACGGCTCACACAGACGTCAAATCTGGGCTATCTACACCTTCCTTGTTTGGTACAAGTTGTTCTTTGTTGATTACGAAAATACTGTTAAGAAATACCAACATGTTCAACCTGAAGTTGCAAAATTAATTTCACAAGGCAAATTACTATAATTTAGGGGTTTAATTTAGGATAATGACTAAAAAATTTACACCAATTTTACTTGGTAGTGACATTAACGTTTATGGTATGGCTCGTTCATTTAACGAGGCTTACGGTATTAAGGTTAAGGCAATGGCTGATGCACAACTTGCCGCAA
This sequence comes from Lactobacillus sp. UMNPBX4, assembly GCF_002554115.1. Classification (NCBI taxonomy): domain Bacteria; kingdom Bacillati; phylum Bacillota; class Bacilli; order Lactobacillales; family Lactobacillaceae; genus Lactobacillus; species Lactobacillus sp. UMNPBX4. The sequence continues at coordinate 12,920 of NZ_PCZF01000018.1, read as the reverse complement.
CCCGTTATTCAAAGATTGTTGACGTAGAACTTCACCATGGTTTTAGCGCAGATCCAACTTTCATGGATGTTATGCGTAAAAAGATGGAAATCTACAAGGACCATAAGGAACCTGTAATTTTGATTGCTTGTGGTGATGGTTATGCAGAACTTCTTTCAAAGCATAAGGAAGAATTGAGCAAGGTATTTATCGTACCTTACATCGATTACGACTTGCTTGAAAAGTTGATTTCAAAGGAAGGCTTCTACGAAGTAGCTGAAGAATATGGTTTGCCATATCCTAAGACTAAGATCATCACTATGGATGATTACAAGTCAGGCAAGTACACTGATGTGCCATTCCAATTCCCAGTAGAACTTAAGCCAGAAGACCCAGTTTCATGGCTTAACTGCCAATTCGAAGGTCGTAAGAAGACTTTCACTATTCATGATGAAAATGAATTCAAGGATATCGTAGGCAAGATCTACACCCACGGTTATACTGAAGACCTTATTTTACAAGACTTCATTCCTGGTGATGACTCAAACATGAGAACCTTGAATGCATACGTTGACAAAAACCACCAAGTTAAGATGATGTGCTTAGGTCACCCATTATTGGAAGACCCAACCCCACAATCAATTGGTAACTACATGACTATCTTGCCAGCATACGATGAAAAGTTGTACGAACAAGTTCAAGCCTTCCTTGAAAAGTTGAACTACACTGGTATGGCTAACTTTGATATCAAGTACGATACTCGTGACGGTCAATACAAGTTCTTCGAAATCAACTTGCGTCAAGGTCGTTCAAGCTTCTACGTAACTTTGAACGGTTACAACTTGGCTAAGTGGTACATTGACGACTACGTTGAAGACAGCTTGAAGGATAAGGACACTGTATACGGCAACAAGTTGAAGTCTAAGCACGTTTTATGGATGGGTGTACCAGTTAAGATCTTTAAGGAATACGCCTTTGAAAACGATGCTAAGGACACTGCAGAAGAATTAATTCACGAAGGCCGTTATGGCACTACTGTCTTCTACGACAAGGACCGTAACTTTAAGCGTTGGCTTTTGATGAAATACATGTTCCACAACTACTACGCTCGTTACAAGAAGTACTACGAAGTAAATAAGGGTCAATACTTCAAGAAAAATAAGTAATTGAATATATTTCAGAAAGTTTGGAAGCTATTTCCAAACTTTTTTTATTACTCATATCTTTGGAATAATGAGTTGGTGATATAATTACAGTGAATTTTTTCAAGGATGAAAATTAAAAAGTTAGGTATTGTTGCTGTGACAGGTATTATGGGGATTTCTGTTGCGGCTCCAGCTGCTACTACCGTTCAAGCTAGCCCATATTCAGATGCATTCTGGGGTTCTTTCAACGGTTATTTAGTCGGTAGAGCAGTTGACGAAGGTATTCAAGAAGGTACGCGTGCATACCACAAGTACAAGCATGATAAGAAAGTTTACGACTACAAGGCTAACCACGCTACTTTCCATATCAAGCACAAGGCATACATCTACAATAAATATGGTCGTCGTTTGGGCAAGAAGTACTTCTTAACTAATGATGGTAGAAATTACAACACGCCAAAGCGTACTTATACTTACCGCGGCGTTAAATACTACAAGTCAGGTTACTGGAAAGGACAACCTGTCTACGTAAGAGTTAAGGATACAGCTTTTACTCACGTGGCTGATTAATTAGAAAACTAAGAGTTTGGTGGAAATTTTCTACCAAACTTTTTTGATGTTCTGATATGTTTAATTATGAAATAGGGAAAGAGGGATGTTCAAAATGAAGAAGAATTTTGGAAAATTTGTCGGTGTGTTGGCATTGCCACAAACTGGTGCTAAAGAATCTACCGATATCTTAGGATCCCTACTCGCTGGTTTAGGATTGTTCGGATTTGGCGTAGATCGTAAGCGTAAAAATAACTAAAAATATTTCAAAAAATACCAAAAAGTTGGGAGAAATTTCTCTCAACTTTTTTTCTTGCTCAAAAATGTTTTAATGACAGCAATTTGCTAAATACAAGGTGTAGATGCCTCTATATGTATAGAATACAATATATTGTGTTCTATGGTAAGACTGATTCATAGATTTAGAGGGGTTGATCTTTATGTTAAAGCAAGAACTGGAACAGAAATTAAATACACCGACAATGTTTGTTAAGCGTGATGGCGCTAAATATCCGTTCGAATTGTTTAAATTGGAGATGGTTATTCACGCTCTTGGCTTGGACGATGTTAAGACAGTAATTTTAAGCAAGATTATGGATAAGCTTGATGATGACACTGTAACAGCACAAGATGTTGCGGATGCATTTAGACAAAGCTTGAATGAACTTGGCTATATTGAAGCTGCCAAAAAGTATGTTGCTTATCGCAAGCATGACGTTGCCGAATGGGAAAAACAAATTGATACTAAAAACCGTTTGGAACGCTTAGTCCATAAAGACCCAACCATCGTTAACGAAAACGCAAATAAAGATAGTGATGTCTTCAGCACTCAACGTGATTTGACTGCAGGTACAGTAGGTAAGACCGTTGGTCTGACTATGATGCCTGAACACATCGCTAAAGCACACCTTCGCGGTGACATTCACTGGCACGACTTGGATTACACTCCACTTTCACCGATGTCTAACTGCTGCTTGATCGACTTCAAAGAAATGCTTACCAACGGCTTCAAGATTGGTAATGCCTACATGGAAAGTCCTAACTCAATCGGCGTTGCTACCAGCCAAGTTGCCCAAATCATCACTAACGTAGCTTCAAGTCAATACGGTGGTTGTTCGTTCGACCGTGCCGATGAAGTTTTAGCTCCTTTTGCTCAAAAGAACTACGAAAAGCACTTAAAGGATGCTAAAGAATTAATTGACGATGAAGAAAAAGCAGATGCTTTTGCTAAGAAGCGTACTAAGAAAGACATCTACGACGCTATGCAAAGCCTGGAATACGAGATCAACACTATGTTCTCAAGCCAAGGTCAAACACCATTTACTAGCTTGGGCTTCGGCCTTGGTACTTCTTGGATTGAAAAAGAAATCCAAAAAGATATTTTAAGAATCAGAATTGCTGGTTTGGGTAAAGAACACAGAACCGCGATCTTCCCTAAATTACTCTTCACCCTTAAGAAGGGGCTCAACTTGCACCCAGGTGATCCTAACTACGATGTTAAGAAGCTTGCCATCGAATGTTCAACCAAGAGAATGTACCCAGACGTTTTGAGCTACGACAAGATTAAAGAAATCACCGGCTCATTCAAGTGTCCGATGGGTTGTCGTTCATTCTTACAAGGTTGGAAGGACAAGAACGGCAAGGAAGTTAACTCAGGCAGAATGAACTTAGGTGTTGTTACTGTTAACTTGCCAAGAATCGCTATGGAAAGTCACGGCGACATGGATCTTTTCTGGAAGATCTTCAAAGTTAGAATGCAAACCTGCCACGAAGCATTGCAATTCAAGGCTCACCGCGTAACCGAAGCTAAGCCAGTCAACGCACCAATCCTTTACCAATACGGTGCATTTGGCAAGCGTCTTTCAGAAGATGGCAACGTTAACGACCTCTTCAAGAACGGCCGTGCCACTGTTTCCTTGGGCTACATCGGCCTTTACGAAGTAGGTACTGTCTTCTACGGTTCCGATTGGGAACACAACAAGGAAGCTCACGACTTCACTGTTGAGATCGTTAAGAAGATGCATGACTTATGTGCTAAGTGGGAAAAGGACGATCCTAACCACTACCACTACAGCTTGTACTCAACTCCAAGTGAAAGTTTGACCGACCGCTTCTGCAGACTTGATACTGCTAAGTTCGGCAAGGTTAAGGACATCACTGACAAGGAATACTACACTAACTCATTCCACTACGATGTTAGAAAGCACCCAACTCCATTTGAAAAGTTGAGTTTCGAAATGGATTATCCAAAATACGCTGCTGGTGGTTTCATCCACTACTGCGAATACCCTAACTTGAAGCAAAACCCAGCAGCTCTTGAAGCCGTTTGGGACTGGGCTTACGACAAGGTAGGCTACCTTGGTACCAACACTCCAATCGACAAGTGCTACAAGTGTGGTTTTGCCGGTGAATTCAAGGCTACTGCTAAAGGCTTCCAATGCCCAGTCTGCGGCAACCACGATCCACGTACCTGTGACTGTGTAAAGAGAACCTGCGGCTACCTTGGTAATCCTTTGAAGAGACCTATGGTTCACGGTCGTCATGAAGAAATTGCTCACAGAGTAAAGCACATGACCATGGGCTTAGTACGCGAAGAAGCTGAAGAGGAAACTAAAGAAAATGCCAAAGAAAGATAAAAACGATCAAGAAGGCCCTGACATTCGAAGCAGTTTGATCAAGGTTAATATTGATGGTGATACGGTATTTGTTGACTCAAATCAATATAAGCCTCAAGTTGATCACGCTAAGAAGTTGCTTAAGCAAAAGGCGATGCCTAAGAATCCTAAGCCACAAGAATGGAAGAGTGAAGAGCATAGTTTGCACAAGATTGCGGACTATAAGCCGTTCAACTTCGTTGATGGTGAAGGTGTAAGATGTAGTCTTTACGTTTCTGGATGTTTGTTTGACTGTCCGGGATGCTACAACTTGGCAGCGCAGAACTTCAACTATGGTCAGCCTTATACGCAAGACCTTGAAGACCAGATCATCAAAGATATGTCTCAGCCTTATGTGCAAGGTTTGACCCTTTTAGGCGGTGAACCATTCTTGAACACTTGGGTTTGCTTGAAAATTATTAACCGAGTTAGAAAAGAATTCGGTCATACCAAAGACATCTGGTCTTGGTCAGGCTACACTTGGGATGAATTGCAAAAGGAAACTCCTGATAAAAAAGAAATGCTGTCGAAGATCGATATCTTGGTTGATGGACGATTCCTTGAAGCAAAGAAAGATTTGACCTTGCAATTCAGAGGTTCAAGCAACCAACGAATTATCGATGTGCCTAAGTCATTGAAGGCTGGCAAAGTCGTTATTTGGGATAAATTGCAAAGATAGATAATAGATAAAAACAAGGGGTAATTGTAAAATTAGATTTACAGTTACCCTTATTTTGTGGAGAAAAACGATGAAAGAAGAAAAAATAGAGTTAGTTGATCAAATTATGACCGCCTTGCAAAAGGTTATCGATCCTGAATTGCAGGTTGATATTGTTAACTTAGGTTTGATCTATGGCATCGATATTGAAGGAAGCAAGGCAACCGTAAGAATGACTTTGACGATCAGTGGTTGTCCATTGTCTACTTATTTGCAAGACCACATTAAACAGGCTGTGTTGACCGTGGACGGCATTGATTTATGCCAGGTGCAATTAGTCTGGTATCCTGTTTGGTCGCCTGAGAGGATGACTGAAGCCGCTAAGAAGCAGCTGGGGATGCTTGATGATCAAAGTGAAAAAGACGAGATTGAAAAGACAGAAGAAAAACAAAAGATCATCGACTTTTCTGTGCCAATTAAAAAGCTGGCTGATGAATATCCTGATTTTATCCAGATTATGTATGACTGCGGTTTTACCAGAATTAAGATTCCAGGCTTGCTCAGCACAGTAGGTAGAGTAATGACGATTCCGCTTGGTGCACAAGCAATGAAGATCGATTTAAACAAGATTAAACAGGCTTTTGAAGAAAAGGGTTACAAGGTGATTGAATAATGGCGAATTTAAGTAAAGAAAGACAAGAGGCGCTGCTCAAGATCTTGCATTATATCCAAGCTGGCGGCGATTTTGCGACAGCGAAGAAGATGTTTCAGGAGGCGTTCGATAAGGTCGACGTATCTGAAATTACGGCAGCAGAGCGGGAATTAATCGCACAAGGTTTGGATCCACGCAAGATTCAATATTTGTGTAACGTTCACGCTGATGTGTTTAGGGGCAATATCAAAGAGAACAAGGAAAATCCCGATTTTTCCATACCAGGTCATCCGGTGAACACAATCAAGCAGGAAAACGTGGTTATCAAGTCGCTGGTCAATGACTTTTTATTGCCTAACTTGAAAAAGTGGGAAGATAACAAATCTGATGAAACCTTAGATAAAATCAAACAAGCATTGTCTGATTTAGCTACGATTGATAAGCACTATGCTAGAAAAGAAACATCACTGTTTCCACTAATGACCAAATATGGCATCACTGCTCCGCCACAAGTAATGTGGGGCGTGGATGACAAGATTAGACGTTTAATTGAACAAGCAAATGAGATTGCTAATACTGATCCAATTGATGCAGAAAAATTGGATAAGGCGATCAAGGAAACTAGTCACGAAGTGCTTGAGATGATCTTCAAGGAAGAAGACATCATGATTCCGATGATCGATGAAGTCGCAAATCAAGAAGACTGGGAAAACGTCAAACAAGAAGAAAAGCAAATCGGCTATACCTTGATTAATCCACCGATGAACTGGAAGCCAAAAAAGGAACCAAAGGCTGCCGGCCCAATTTCGTTTGATAATCTTTCCAGCTTGTTCATTAACTTCAAGGAAGGATCATTGAATCTAAAACAACTGTCCGCAATTTTAGACATGTTGCCATTTGCTTTAACTTTCGTCGATGCTAACGACAAGGTAGCTTACTTCGGCGGCGGTGCGAATATTTTCCCTCATTCTAAAAACGCGATCGGCAACTCCGTCTTCTCCTGCCACACACCGGCCAGCAAGCCAATCATCGAGAAGATCTTCAAGGAATTTCATGAAGGTAAGAAGAACGAGATCTCATATTGGTTCACGCCAAGAAAGATGGGTAGAAAGCTCTATTTGCGTTACTACGCCGTCCATGATGACGATGATCAGTATCTGGGATGCCTCGAGGTGGCGCAAGATATCACCGACATTGAAAAATTGACGGGACAAAAGAAAACAGAATAAGTTAAATAGTTTACGAACAGTGTCAGCTTGGCACTGTTCTTTTTTTGTACTTCTTGATAAGCTAGACAATGGACAAAAAGAACATTAGGGAGGCAAATATGAAAAATGCACATGGAAAAATTAAAACTGATGAAATTAAGTTAATTTGGCTGATCGTAGGTGAATTAGCTACTTGGATCGGTGCTAGTTTCATTTGGCCATTAACTTCTGTTTACTTAAACAAACAGCTGCACATCAGTCTGTCAATCATTGGTGTGGTCCTGTTCTGTAACTGTGCCGGCAACATCCTCGGCTCAATTATTTCAGGACGTCTTTATGATAAATACAATCCGTACCCATTGATGCTCTGGGGCTTAGGTCTAGATGCTGCAGTCTTATTTTTGATGGCCGCATTTCATGGCTGGCCAGAATATTGGGTCTGGCTGACTTTGACCGGCTTCTTGGGCGGCTGGAACGGAACCTTGATCAACTCCGTTGCCACTAGTTTGAAAAAATATCCGGGCCGCTACGTCTTCAACGTTTTGTACTTCTCACAAAACTTGGGTGTGGTAACCGGTACTTTGATCGTAGGATACCTCTACGACTTATCAATTACGCTTCTATTCGTGATTGCGGCACTGCTCTTTGTAATTGCCTTCATCAATGCGATCTTCAACTACAGGCCAATTATTGCCTTCCATAAGGAGAGAATGGTCAAGCATAAGAAGGGTGAAAAGCATAAAGCAGAACCAATGCCAAAGCGCAATTTCATTATGACGATGGTCTTCTTCACCACCTTGGGTGTAACTTGGCTGATGTACATGAACTGGGAATCCAATTTGTCCGTTTACATGGTTTCACTTGGAATTCCATTCCACTTGTACAGCTTGCTTTGGACCCTTAATGCCGGCGTTATCGCCATCATGCAAGGGATTTTGGCTAGTTTTCCTAATATTTTTAAAAATCTCTTCCATCAGATCATCTTTGGGATCTGCATGTTCTCACTATCGTTTATCACATTAGTTTTTGCCAAAGACTTCGCGCACTTCGCTTTATCAATGTTCATCTTGACCTTGGGTGAATCAACCGCGTTCCCAGCTATTCCTGCTTACGTCAACGACTTGTCACCACTCACCAGTAAAGGCAAGTACCAAGGTGCCAACATGGTGGCTTCGGGGATCGGGCGTGCGTTTGGACCGCTCTTTGGTGGTTTAATCATCGACCATGCTGGTTATATTCCATTCTTCTGGGTAGCCGCTATCGTGATTGCCTTGATGATCGTAGTCATGATTCCAACTTACATGAGAGTGCACAAAGAATTAACTATTTATAAATAAGTAAAAAGCATACAAAATTAAATTAAAATGATATAATTAGCTTGATTTAATTTTTTAGACACCAAAAAAGGAGGACTTTCCTGAATGAATAATAAAATGGCCGTTCGCGGCGGTGTCGGCGACATCCTCGAACCAAAAGTAGGTACTCGTCCACAAGATAATTTATACTTAGCAGTTAACTCTGAATGGCTTGAAAACGTCAAGATCCCATCAGACCGTTCAAGAATTGCTAGCTTCGACAACATTGACCTTGATGTTGAAAAGAAGTTGATGAAGGACTTCGCAGATTTTGCCGATGGTAAAAAAGAAGTTGCTGATGTGCCTAACTTGAAGAAGGCAGTTGAACTTTACAAGTTAGCGCGTGACTTTAAGCGTCGTGATGAAGATGGCGCTAAGCCTATCCAAGCTGATTTAGCCTTGCTTGAAGGTATTCGTGACTTTGCTGACTTCAACTTGAAGGTTCCAGACTTGTTCAAGGCGGCTTTTGCATTGCCATTCAGCTTCGACGTTGATGCCGATATGAAGAACACTAAGATCAATGTATTGCAATTCTTCGGTTCATCAATTTTCTTGCCAGATACAACTACTTATAAGACTGATGCGGCACAAAAATTGCTCGACGTTTTGAAGAAGCAATCAATTGAGCTTCTTAAGATGGCAGGTCTTTCAGCGGGTCAAGCTGAAGAATACGTTGACGATGCCATGAAGTTCGATGACAAGGTATCTAAGGTAGTTAAGTCATCTGAAGAATGGGCAGACTACCCAGCAATGTACAACCCAATGCCAATCTCAGACTTTGAAAAGAAGATTACTAACTTCAAGATGGACTACTTCTTGAAGGAAGCTTTGGGTGAAGTTCCAGACCGCGTAATCGTCGCAGAACCTCGCTACTTGGATCACTTCGATGAATTAATTAACGAGGACAACTTCGATGAAATCAAGGGTTGGATGATCGTTAAGTTCATCAATGGTGTTGCTAGCTACTTGTCCCAAGACTTCCGTGAAGCATCATTCCCATTTAGCCAAGCTTTGTCAGGTCAACCAGAACTTCAAAGCCAAGAAAAGCAAGCATACCACCTTGCTAACGGCATCTTTAGTGAAGTTGTTGGTGTTTACTACGGTAAGACTTACTTTGGCGAAGACGCTAAAAAAGACGTTTTATCAATGATTCACAAGATGCTTGATGTTTACGAAGAACGTATCAAGAACAATGACTGGCTTTCTGAAGAAACTAAGCACAAGGCAATCGTTAAGTTACGTGCCTTGATCTTGAAGATCGGTTATCCAGACAAGATTGAAGAAATCTACGATCGTTTGCACGTAACCCCAGCTAGCGAAGGTGGCAGCCTTTACTCAAACGCTAGAGCTGCTGAAATTGAACAAGTTAAGTACAACGTAGAGAAGCTGCACAAGCCAGTTGACCGTACTGTATGGCTCATGCCAGGTAACTTGGTTAACGCTTGTTACGACCCACAAAGAAACGACTTAACTTTCCCAGCCGCAATTTTGCAAGCACCATTCTACGACTTGAAGCAAGATCGTGCTGAAAACTTCGGTGGTATCGGTACTGTTATCGCCCACGAAGTTTCACACGCATTCGACAACAACGGTGCACAATTCGACGAATACGGCAACATGAAGAACTGGTGGACTGACGCTGACTATGCAGAATTCAAGAAGCGTACGCAAGCTGAAATCGACTTGTTCGACGGCATCAAGTATGGTCCTGTAACTTTGAACGGTAAGCAAATTGTTTCAGAAAACATCGCTGACCAAGGTGGTTTAACTGCTGCTGTTCAAGCTAACAAGGGTGAAAACGGCGATATGAAGAAGTTGTTTGAAAACTTTGCTCGTGTTTGGGCTAATAAGCAACTTACTGAGTCTATTAAGACGCAAGTTTCAGTTGACGTTCACGCACCTGGTCCAGAACGTGCTAACGTCCAATCACAATGCCAAGAAGAATTCTACAAGGCATTTGACGTTAAGGAAGGCGACGGTATGTGGCTTGATCCTAAAAAACGTGTTGTGATTTGGTAGTTTAGATAAAAATAAGCACGAGGTTCTTTTGATTTAGAACTTCGTGCTTTTATTTTGTCATGGTAAAATATTCGTAGAATAAGTGTTGTGATCTCATTGATCATGGATGCATGCAATGCAAGACGATAACTTGCAAGTGGCTCTGCCGTTGTGCAGAGCTTTTTTTATCATGTTATAATGGTACTTAATATGAAGAAATAATACACTATAACGTGTGTTGAGGGTCGACTAGCTATCGACTCGAAAGAATTGTGGGCGGTCGAAAGACCGCTTTTTTCTGTCGTTAGAAAATTGATAGAACTATAATATTTACTCTTTATTAATATTAAAAAGCACAAATGTTAGCCATTTTACATTTTCAACACTATAATAGAGCTGATTGCAGTGCCGCTACTACGCTGCAGTCTTTATAACTTACTTACTACCCATATAATAAGTTTATTGCACTAAAAAGGCGCCCATCACGGGTGCCTTTTTGATTTGTCTATTATTATTTCTTAGCGTTGGAATAATCCTTAGGTTTAATCCGTTTAATGTAAGATGGATTTGGTTTACCTAAGATTAATGGTACACGTTCAATGACGGTATCTGCGTATTCCAAACCGAACCATGAAGCAGGGTTAGAAGACAAGTTTTGCAAACGAACACGAGCTTCGACTAACCATTTTTCATAACCAACTAATTGAGTTTGAGGACTGATGACATCGTTAACGATAACGAATGAGAAGTCACCGACATCACGTCCAGGAGTAGTAGTGTATTCCTGTGGTTGTGGTTCGATTGTGCCGTCAGCGATTAAATCGTGAACGATTTGACGAATGTAGACATTCACACTAGTTTGCTTCTTGAAACCTAAGTATAGCTGAATGTTAATTACGTTCTTAGTACCGTAGGTATTAACGGCATATTCAGCGGTAAATGGTTCGTTGGTTACATTAACGGTAACGAACCAGTAGGCCTTAGCACGCTTTGGACGTTTATCCAAAATAGAGTACAAGATTTCACGTTTAATAAACTTGTTGTACTTAACGTTAGCCATGTAAACCAAGTTAGTAGCGTAAGTTGGATAATCTTCGTCGTGACTTAAGTTGGTAAGCATATCGGTATATTCGTCTAAGCGAACGTAAGCATTACGTGATTCACGTTTATCACGAACCTTGTTACCGTAGTACCAAACATACATGATGAAGCCGATTACACCAGCGATGAAGAGTGATACGTAACCACCGTGGGTGAACTTGGTTAAACTTGAGATCATGAACATGATGTCAAGAACACCGAAGAAGATCAAGAAGATCCAGTTCCAAAGTGGGTTAATTTTCTTCAACACTAACCATTCATAAAGCAAGATGGTAGTTGCAAGCATTGAAATCGTGATGGAAAGACCATAGGCTGCTTCCATGTGAGCAGAAGTTTGGAAGTACAAAACGATTGCGATAGTAGCAACACAGATTCCTTTATTGATGGAAGGAATATAGATCTGACCTTTTTCTGTTGATGGGTAATCGATATTCATTCTTGGCAAGAACTTAAGTCCACTGGCTTCAGCGACCAAAGTGAATGATCCGGTGATCAAAGCCTGTGAAGCAATAACAGCGGCAACAGTAGCCAAGATGATAGCGAACAATCTGATGTTGATTGGAATCATTTCATAGAATGGATTAAGCACGCCGCCGTCGGCAGGACGGAAAGTTGGGTTGTTCAAAATCCAAACACCTTGACCAAAGTAGTTGAGTGACAAGCAAACAAATACAAATGGCCATGAACCGATGATGTTCTTTTTACCAACGTGTCCTACATCAGAGTAAAGAGCTTCAGCACCAGTAGTAGCCAGGAAGATTGATCCTAAGATAAAGATTCCGGCTTTATTATAAGGGCTGAAGAGTAACTTAATGGCATAAACTGGGTTAATCGCTTGAATGATTGACCAATCGCCAGCCATGTTGATAACACCCATGACGCCTAAGAAGGTGAACCAGATAAACATGATAGGGCCGAATGCTTTACCGATGATACTGGTTCCCATCTTTTGAATAGAGAAGAGCAGCAGCAGGATAATTACGGTAATCATGATTACCATTTCCTGGGTAGAAACAGGAACATTGCCACCAAATTGAAGACCTTTTAACCCTTCAATCGCGGTGGTAACAGTTACGGCCGGAGTTAACGTACCATCGGCTAAGATGGCAGCCCCACCGATCAAAGCAGGCAATACCAGCCATTTGGCTCTCTTTCTAACCAAAGTATACAGAGCAAAAATACCACCTTCACCATGGTTGGTTGCTTTTAGCGCAATCAAAACCGTTTGTAAGGTAGTTAGTAGTGTCACGGTCCAAAGAACCAAAGAAATGGAACCGATGATGAAATCGCGGTTAACATTTCCGATACCGCCATTGCCTTCGACAATAGACTTCATAACATAAAGTGGACTAGTACCGATATCGCCATAGACAATACCAATGGCGATCAGTAAGCCAGCCGCGCTCATACGTTTTGACTTAGTATTCATTTATATATCTCCCACAAATAAATTGTAGCTATTAATAAAAAAAGAAAATGCCACAATGACATTTTCCTTTTAATACATTCATTTTCGTCTATTTTAGTTCACATTGCAAGTAAAATAATTATGTTTTAATTTTGGGTCGTAAATTGCAATAATAAATTGAACACTTACGCTGTTTGATAGATTTTATCTAAT
>NZ_PCZF01000017.1:0-38603 GCF_002554115.1 Lactobacillus sp. UMNPBX4 | reverse complement strand
GTCCAAATGGACTTTTTATTTTTCTAAAGTGTTCAATTTGATTTTACAATCGGCGATTTGTATATAATACTAGTTAACTTAAAAAAACAATAAAATTCAAATAAAATGGAGGTATTTCAAAGAATGACAGAGAATAATAAACAAGCCGAAGGCACTGATACCAAGACAAACCCCAACTACGACACAGCAATTTTCGCTGGCGGTTGTTTTTGGTGTATGGTCAAACCTTTCGATACAGTTGACGGAGTAGAAAAAGTAGTTTCTGGTTATACTGGTGGTCATGTTGCTAATCCAACATATGAGCAAGTCTGTTCAGGTACGACTGGCCATACTGAAGCTGTTGAGATTACCTTTGATCCAGCAAAAATATCGTATGATCAATTGCTAAACTATTATTGGCAAGTAACTGATCCAACAGATGCGATGGGGCAATTCCAAGACCGTGGTGATAATTATCGACCAGTAATTTTTTATAATTCACCTGCTCAAAAAGAAGCAGCTGAAAAATCTAAGCAAAGATTACAAGCTAGTGGTAAATTTGATAAACCAATCGTAACTAAAATTGAACCAGCTAAGCCATTTTATCCAGCTGAGGAATATCACCAAGATTTTTATAAAAAAGATCCACTTAGATATGCAATGGAAGAAGCTGGTGGAAGAGCTAAGTTTATCAAGGAACATTGGGATTAATAAAAAGCAGATCATAACTGTTATAAGCTGTGACCTGCTTTTTTACTTTCAATATTTTAGGTTATGTTAACTATTTCTTTAAGTTGCTTTTGATAACCTCGATTGGATTGAGCCAAGTTCCGTTGTTAACGTTCCAATTCTTACATGGAAAACCATATTTGTTTATGTAATCTTTATTTGTTTGAGTAACGCCAAGGTGTAAGTGTGAGCCAGTTAGCTTACCGATCTTTTGACCTAATTTAATCTTTTGACCAGTCTTAACATAAATGTCTTTTTTCTTATTAAAGCCTTCTTGGTAAACTTCAACGTAATTATCAGGACTAATAACCCAGATGAACCAGCCAAGGCCGTTGCCATAAGCAACCTTTTTAACAGTCCCTTGATGAATTGCATATACGTTAGAATGCCCAACTTCTGAAAAACCAAAATCCCAACCATCATGAAAGTAGGAAGGTGGTGTAGTAGAACGCATATAGTTAGTTATGCCAAAAGTTTGTGCATTATACATTGGACGAACACCATTTTTCTTGTTGGCTTTAAACGGATAAGCCCACTTGAGGTTCTTGGGTTGAACTTCAGTTGTATTTTGTGAGTCGTCAAGCGTATCAGCAGAAGCAGTGGTAGTTGATAAACCAACGCTTGAAGTTAATAATGCAGTACCTAACAAAGAAATTATTAATTTACGAAATTTCATTATAAAAACAAACCAGATAAGATCTGATTTTTGTCTCCTCTCTTAATTCACGTACACTATTGTAGCTCAGCAGTTTTACGATAAAGTTACAATTAAATTTCGATTAATAACAAAAAGTTAGTATGAGTATATGTGAATATGCTTTTGGTTAGGCTAGTTAAAAGCGGATGATAAAGCAGTGTCATGGCTAAAGTGTTTGGGTGAAATTCTTAATTGTGAGCAAGAAAGATTGGCAGACAAATAATATTTTTGTTTATTTGTTTAGGAGGAATCATAGCAGAATGATATTATGATTCCTCTTTTTATTTGAATATTATGTCCAGCAGATGTTGTCTATTTAATAAAAATCGATATACTTGGTAGTAGGATCAAAGTGATGAAAAAATGGTGTTTGCGTATTTTCATTTGGCGCTATAAAGGGATTTGTTTACTGTATTCTCCACGTATGTGGAGGTGATCCTGAGTGATACATCAATTTGGAAAGCTAAAACAAGTATTCTCCACGTATGTGGAGGTGATCCTATAAATAACCGCCCCAGCAGAAATATCAATGCGTATTCTCCACGTATGTGGAGGTGATCCTTATGCCTAACCGGTTTAACTCCTCGCTATACTGTATTCTCCACGTATGTGGAGGTGATCCTACATCGTAAAGAAGTTTTGAACCAAGCAATTGGTATTCTCCACGTATGTGGAGGTGATCCTGATCAAGACATTGCTCAATGCTTAATTGATCAGTATTCTCCACGTATGTGGAGGTGATCCCATCGGTGACGATGACACGCAATTACCATTATTGTATTCTCCACGTATGTGGAGGTGATCCTAATCTAAATCCTTAGACGGGGTTAGTGTAATTGTATTCTCCACGTATGTGGAGGTGATCCCAATTCAATCACTAATGGACTATTGACACCATAGTATTCTCCACGTATGTGGAGGTGATCCTTCATCAGCTAATTCATTAGGATTCATCTACTAGTATTCTCCACGTATGTGGAGGTGATCCTTTTTATTAGCTCGGTTTTTGCGCTTTTTAGCCGTATTCTCCACGTATGTGGAGGTGATCCCATTCCATTTAATTTCATCAAAACAATCAAACTGTATTCTCCACGTATGTGGAGGTGATCCTCTTTCAGGCGTTAAGCAAGTTGGATTTATTGAGTATTCTCCACGTATGTGGAGGTGATCCTAACCGTATATCCGTTTTCTTGCAACTGGTCTTGTATTCTCCACGTATGTGGAGGTGATCCTATCATTAACGGTCATGCTGATATTAGCGGCATTGTATTCTCCACGTATGTGGAGGTGATCCTTCAATATAGATACTAATGAGCATACGTTAACGGTATTCTCCACGTATGTGGAGGTGATCCTATCGCTGTCATCCTCTTTATTCACCGCAATAAGTATTCTCCACGTATGTGGAGGTGATCCCAAACCTGATTTTCATTTTCACAGTTTAAGGCAGTATTCTCCACGTATGTGGAGGTGATCCTGTTTTGATCCCAAAATTGCGTAAATATTTGATGTATTCTCCACGTATGTGGAGGTGATCCTAAGAGGGCAGAGTCCAAGTGGCTTTGTTCATAGTATTCTCCACGTATGTGGAGGTGATCCCATATGTTCATTGCCTTTGATGTCCTTAGGACGGTATTCTCCACGTATGTGGAGGTGATCCTAATTGATGGATCTGGTGCATCTGCAATATATGGTATTCTCCACGTATGTGGAGGTGATCCCTACCCAGCTCACGTTTTGCTAATGTTATGAGGGTATTCTCCACGTATGTGGAGGTGATCCTAGTTGTGGACATGTCAGCAGATGCTAATTTTTCTATTCTCCACGTATGTGGAGGTGATCCTAACAACGGTAACTCCTATAGCTGGAGTGAGTGGTATTCTCCACGTATGTGGAGGTGATCCTAAAATTTGGTTTAAGAATCTTAAGACTAGTGAGTATTCTCCACGTATGTGGAGGTGATCCTAGATTCGAGTGGCTGGTTAAACGCATCCATTAGTATTCTCCACGTATGTGGAGGTGATCCCAAGCTTCATTAGTTCAGCAAGGTGACAAGGCAGTATTCTCCACGTATGTGGAGGTGATCCTAAGAGTAGCGGTCTTTTTATCTGCATTAATTGGTATTCTCCACGTATGTGGAGGTGATCCTTAAATCTGCTTTGATGAATCTATCAGGCGTTAGTATTCTCCACGTATGTGGAGGTGATCCTACAACTAAATGCTGATTAGCAAGAGGAGTAAAGTATTCTCCACGTATGTGGAGGTGATCCTCACTTGCTCTTAATGCCAGACAGATTCTCTAAGTATTCTCCACGTATGTGGAGGTGATCCCACCAATATTAGCTGTTTTACCGTTTAAACCAGGTATTCTCCACGTATGTGGAGGTGATCCCTAGCAGCCGCAATCAACCAGCACTGTAGTAAAGTATTCTCCACGTATGTGGAGGTGATCCTAGCTTGCTTTGTAGCTTGTAACGTTTTTTCGCGTATTCTCCACGTATGTGGAGGTGATCCTTTGGTGCAGTGAATGAGAAATATGGGAATGCTGTATTCTCCACACATGTTGAGAGTGTTACTGTCCTTGAGCGCACAGATAAATAGCCTATAAACGCTGGTATGCCAGCATTTTTGATAGATGAAAAGTGTACTAATTCCTCTTTTGGTGATTGGAATTAGTACACTTTTTGCTTGTTGAGCTAGAGGGTCGAGTGGATAACGTGCTGGATTTTTAGGTTGTATAGATAAGTGTCCGTTTTGGGGAGTTGAGTTGGTTAAATTGATGAGAGAAGCAGTAATGGTTGATATGACGATAAGATAATGGATGTTAATTATTAAAGATATTTATAATCAAAGATTTAATCAATTTTTGTAAAATGCTTTTATGCTAGATTTATATCGCAATAATCAAATGGAAGGATGAGAAATATGGTTGACTATATTGCAAAAATTAAACCAATAAATGCGGATAAAATTGAAACACAGGCGCATGGAATAGCAACATTCAGTGAAAATGGTAATAGCCTTCATATTCATGTGGAAATGTTTGATACGCCTGCCAATATTGAACATTGGGAACATTTCCATGGATTTCCAGATGGGAAACAAGCTCATGTTCCGACGCTAATGCAGGACGTGAATCATGATGGCTTTATTGATTTACCTGAAACAGAGGCAGTATCTGGGACAACGATGGTTCCTTTTGATGATGCACCACAAGAAATGAACATTCCCCATGATGGCTACCCAGTTGCAGATAAATACGGTCATTATGAATATGATAAGGATGTCCCATTAAAAGATTTACAAGCAAAATTTAAGCAAGCATTTGGTAGTGACGATCTTCAATTGGATAAACTAGTAGTTTATGTTCACGGCGTATCAGCGGATCTTAAATTACCATCTAGCGTTGCCGGTAATGTTATGAGTTATGATGCACATACAACTTTGCCAATTGCTGCTGGAGAGATTAAATTGGCACATTAATTTTTATAGAATTGAAATTTGAAAGCTAGAGTCTATGCTTTTTGCATGGTTTCTAGTCTTTTTTTTGTATATTCTCTCTTTTATTAAACGAAATTTACACGATAAAACTGTGATTTTTTGCTTAAAAGATAAATATAAAAAGACACTAGTATCTTGATAACAGTCAAGTCACCTAAATTGTTTTTTACCTATGATATGTAGTGTCAAGAAAGGGAGAGGTGAAGTTTGAAAAAAAACAGTGAGTTGAAAAGTATTTTAAATAAAAAAGGACACACCAAATAAAGGTTAACATTAATTCAAAAAATTAAATATTAACCATAAAACCTTGACTTTGAGCAAATCTAATAGCCTGCTTAAAAAATTGAGAAAGCAAGTTAAACATTGACTGCGAAAACCTACACAAACGAGTCGTTTATACAAAAATAAGTTTACGTGCTCAAAGTCACATTCAGTTGTGCTTGAAAGGTTAAGCTACATATATAAAAATTCGAGGTAATAGAGGAACTATTCACTCATTTCCCCATGATTTGTAGTGTGTAAAACCGCTTCCTCACAACTAATATATTAAAAAGTAAGAGTAAGGGACAACGGATTTGTTTTTCATGGCTCTGTTGTCCTTGAGTCAAAGACGAAAGGAATGTTTATAAAAATGATTAAGTTACAACAATTTTTTATGAGGTACAAAAAGCAGCTTTTGCTTGTTAATACTATTCTGCTGTTGCTTGCTGAAGGAACTAAATGGCTATTGCACATGAATTTACCATACCAGGCTTTAATGCTTATCGTGGGGATTGTCGGAGTGCTTCCAATTGCTTTGACGGCTATTTCATCTTTAAGGGTTAAATTAATTCCTATTGATGTTTTAGTATCGCTGGCGGTAATCGGTGCCTTCATTATTGGTGAATTTAATGAAGCAGCCATTGTTACTTGGCTATTCATGTTAGGAGATGTACTGGAAGAATTAACCCTAAAGAAAACGCGGTCAGCCGTTGCTGATTTAACCAAAATGGCACCACAGACTGCGTTAGTTGTTCAAGATGATGGCTCAACTGAGAAAGAAGACGTCGATTTCATTGATCCTGGTGAGAAGATTTTAGTTAAAACTGGTGATCAGGTTCCAGTCGATGGCAAGGTTATTTCAGGTTCTGGTTATCTTAATGAAGCCAGTGTTAACGGTGAATCTAAATTAGTTAATAAAAAAGCCGGTAATGAAGTATATGCAGGAACTATCCTTGAAAACGGTACATTGACTGTCGAAACTACCGCAGTCGGTGAAGATACGACTTTCGGTAAAATTATTGAAATGGTTGAAGAAGCACAAGATACAAAGTCACATACAGAAAAGTTAATTAACCGGTTTTCCAAATATTACACTCCTGCCGTACTTGTAATTGCGATTGCTGTGGGCCTAATTACTAAAGATCTTAAGTTAGCTATTACGGTCATGGTGCTAGGCTGCCCAGGTGCTTTAGTTATTGGTGTGCCAGTATCTACAGTTGCTGGTATCGGTAATGGTGCTAAAAATGGCATTATGTTTAAAGGGTCGCAAGTAATGGATCAAACTCACCGGATTGATGAAATTGCTTTTGATAAAACCGGCACTTTGACTGTTGGACATCCAGAAGTTAGTGCAATTGAGGTATTAAATGGGCCCAAAGATGAAATTATTAAATTAGCTGCTCAAATTGAGCGTCAAAGTAACCACCCCTTAGCTCAGGCAATTGCCAAATTAAATAAACAAAAGCCAGCTTCAATTAAAGTGGAAACTGTTAAGGGTAAGGGAATCATCGCCACTTTAAATAATCAAAAATATTATTTAGGTAACCAAGACTTAATCGTTGAAAATACCCGTACCAATGCAAAATTAGATAAGACAATTGATCATTTGAGTCAATTAGGTAATTCAATTGTCACTTTTGCCAATGAGGACCAAAGTCAATTAGCTGTTTTTGGCATTAAAGATCAATTGCGTCCAGAAGCTAATGATGCTTTAACCCGCTTAAAAGAATTAGGGGTTAAAAAGTTAGTTATGCTTTCTGGAGACAATCAAGAAACTGCTGAACGAATTGCGGCGAAGTTGTCAATCGATGAAGTTCATGGTCAAATGTTGCCACAAGACAAGGCTGCTTTTGTTAAAAAAGAAAGAGCCAAGGGACACCATATTGCTTTTATTGGTGATGGGATCAATGATAGTCCGGCCTTAGCTAATGCTAATGTTGCAATTGCCGTTGGTAGTGGGACGGATGTTGCCATTGAAGTTTCAGACATAGTTTTAGTTAAAAATGACTTGCGGAAGATAGCTTATGCCATTGGCTTATCCAAAAAGACAATTTTGAACATGAATGAAAATATCGTGATGGCTTTACTGACAGTCTTATTGTTGTTCATCGGTTTGTTTGCGGGTTATGTTGAAATGGCAAGTGGGATGTTTATTCATGAAT
The DNA here is from genome assembly GCF_002554115.1 of Lactobacillus sp. UMNPBX4. Taxonomy (NCBI): domain Bacteria; kingdom Bacillati; phylum Bacillota; class Bacilli; order Lactobacillales; family Lactobacillaceae; genus Lactobacillus; species Lactobacillus sp. UMNPBX4. Next base: position 31,274 of record NZ_PCZF01000017.1, on the reverse strand, counting down.
TTAGTATCTTAATTGTTATCTTGAACGGGATGAGATTAATCAAATTTCAGCAAAAAATTGACGATCATCAAGTTTATAATCAACAAAACAAAGTAGCATTAGATATGTAAATTAATAAGGAAGGGTGAATCTAATCATGAAAAAAGTAATTATGAAATTATCTGGCATGACCTGTCCTTCATGCTTAAGCAAAATTGAAAGGGCGGTTGGTAGTTTGGATGGAACCGACCAAATCAAAGTTTTATTCAATGCAGGAAAGCTAAAATTTACACTGGATCCTGATAAGACTAAAACTGTTGATGTCAAGACAGCTATTGAAAAAATGGGTTATGAAGTACAAGGAATTAAGGAAAAGGAGCTTAACTGATGAATGCAGAAGAAAAATACCAGGCGGAATTGAAGCAAAGCGACCTTGATCACCATCAGCCAACTGCAGCTGCCATGACTGGTCACATTATTTCTAACTTGTTAATCCATTCTTTAAAGATTAACCAAGCTAACTTATTTGCTAAAGGATCTGCTAGTCTTTTTTTAGCCGAAAAAGCTGCTGGTTGGATTGCTTATGAACGTCAGGAATTTGACCAATTGAATCACTTATTGGTTAATAATGGTGAAAGTATTCCAACAATTACAGCTCAATTTAAGGAATATACTATGCTAGAAGAAGATGGCAGTAGTAAATATTTAGCAGATGATAAGCAATTATTTGCCTTGGTAAAAGATTTTGATACGCAAACGCTCTTCATTACTAAGGCAATTGCTTTAGCTAATAATGAAAGTTGGCCAGAATTATCTGCTAATTTAACTAATTTAATGGCTTGGATTAAGGAGCAAATTCGGGTAACTCAAGACTTCTTAGGTCATGAACTAAAAGAAGGATTGTATGTCGAAGACGACGATGATGACTTTTAATTAAAGGACGATGAATTTAATGGCTGATTTATGTGTTAACTTAGTACCACTATTTAATGCTTTACCTCAGGATGAGAAGATGCAAATCGAAAAATTAGTTCAGCATAAAAACTATCAAAAGGGTGAAGTAATAATTGATCCAACGATAAATGATAATTTAGTAATTATCGCTGATGGTAACGCTAAGCAGTACACCTTAGATGAAAACGGCTATGAGAATGTTTTGCAAATCTTGCATACGGGTGATTATATTGGTGAGGATTGGCTTTTGGGTCAAGAAAATATCAATAATTACCTCGAGGCTATGAAATTTGTTTATTAAAACGGCAGGATCTACTGAAGCTGATGCATAAACAGCCAGAATTAAGTATTCGATTATTGGAACTAAATATTGTTAAAGTTTCGGAAATGCAAAAACAAATTCACTTGTTGGCTTTGCCGAAGGTTGAAGACCGGTTATTAAAGTATTTACAAACATATGCAGATGAAATTGGTAAAAATAATTTTAACTTACCCTTAAAAATGAAGGACTTAGCCTTATACCTTGGAACAACACCTGAGACCCTGTCTCGTAAATTTGCTTTATTAGAAAAGCAAGGTCAACTGAAGCGTCAATTACGTCGAATTGAATTATTCGAAAATTAGTTTAATTAGGCAATTATTGCTTAGTTGATAATATACACGTTATATCATTATGTTAATTTGGGGATGCATGTTTCCACTAATTCAAGGTAGTGATATTTGGTCATCGATAGTGGGGATGTTATGGATTGGCGCTTGGATACTAATGGGACCGTTGAAAAAGGGATTAACTATTAAATTTGTTACTCCTAAACTCGATAAGAAATACCCATTAACAATCAACCCCATTGATAAGAATCAAGAATAACGGAATTTTTCAGGAAGTTTAAATACCAGCAATTAATTGTGATTAAGGGCGACGGCTCTTTGTCAAATTAATCCTTAGAAAGCAGCAACAAACAGCACTGTCTCAGTGTTTGAGGCAATATGTGATTGGGATGAGTCGGACAACACATGTGGAGGTGATTAAAAAAGTGATAACTGTGTTCTGATATTCATTGGTATGAAGTAAACAAGTATACGAATTCCAATATGTATGAATTAAAGATTGTAAATTATACGAGAGAAAAGAATGATGAAATTAAAATATATAGGTGAAACTTTAGGGGTAACTGGCTTAACAAATGGCAAAATCTATGAATGTATAGCTGAAGAAGGACCTTTTTATAGAGTCATTGATGACAGTGATGAAGATTATTTATATTCCCAAAACAATCCAGCATCACTTGATGGTTCATCTAAGGGCGGAAAATGGGAAGATTTTAGCATTTGGTATTATGACAAATATGATCAAGTAATAAAAGACATCGATTATTCTATGTATATAAATGGAAATAGGCTGTAAAATAAAAAGTAATTATAAATATTAAATTAAGCAGATAATATAAATTGAGGAAAACATGACAAATTTATCAAATACGACCTTGTCTTTATGGGGTAAAAAGAATATTAGTGAAGATAGCGAAGAAGTATGGTTACCCTTAATTGCTCACTTAATTGACACAAAAAATGTTATTGGATGGTTATATAATCATTGGCTTAATGACGGCCAAAGACGCATTTTGAGTCAGGAATTTGAAAACTCAAATGAAGTTCAGAATCTTGTTGAATTTATTGGATACATTCATGATATTGGTAAGGCTACGCCTGCTTTTCAAATTAAGCAATCGTTTATCCATAATGAAGATTTAGACCAGGATCTGTTAGAGAGATTATTACAAAATGGATTTGATAATTTAGAAGAATTAAAGGCAAATATGGATACTAGACACTGGCTCCACGCTCTGGCTGGTGAAGTGATCTTAGAAAATAGTGGGCTAAATGAAAGTATTGGCGCTATAGTTGGCGGGCACCATGGTAAACCACAAAATAAGTATTTTGACTATGAAGATCAACTGATGGATGATACTTCTAAATATTATCAATCAGATTCTTGGGCCGAAAATCCAACTAGAGAAAAATGGGAAAATGTACAAAAAGAGATCATCAATTATGGTTTAGATTTGTGTAATTTTAAAAATTTAGAAGATATACCTACAGTTACTGACTCACAAGCAGTAATTTTAGAAGGCCTAGTCATTATGGCCGACTGGTTGGCATCTAGTGAATATACAATTAAAGATGGTAAGCGTGTTAGCATGTTTCCATTAATCTCGATGGATCAAGGTTTTAGCGATATTGATATGACATCAAGATATCAGCAAGGAATTTTAAATTGGCTTAAAACAGATTCCTGGACGCCTCAATTGATAGTCGATACTAAAGAGCAATATCAAAAACGCTGGAATTTTGATCCAAGACAAGTTCAGGAACAAATGTCTCAAGCAATCGGAGATAGTGTGGATCCTAGCATGATTATCGTTGAAGCCCCGATGGGTATTGGTAAAACTGAAATAGCTCTAACCGCTGTTGAGCAATTAGCTGCTAAGACCGGTATCAATGGCCTGTTTTTTGGCTTGCCAACTCAGGCTACTGCAAATGCAATGTTTGATAGAGTAGATAACTGGCTGGGGAATATTGCCAAAGAACAGAGCGAAAATCTTTCTATTAAATTGATGCATGGAAAGGCACAGTTTAATCAAAAATATCACAATATTCCTGATGCTGATGATATTGAAACCGATGAAGGTGCAGTTGTTGTTAATCAGTGGTTTAATGGTAAAAAGTCAATATTAACTGACTTTGTAATTGGAACTATTGATCAATTGCTTTTGATGGGCTTGAAGCAAAAGCATCTGGCCTTAAGACATTTAGGGCTAAGCGGAAAAATAGTTGTAATTGACGAGGTTCATGCTTATGACGTATATATGAGTTCCTATCTTGAAAAGGCAATAGAGTGGTTGGGGGCATATCATGTACCAGTTGTTGCTTTGTCGGCTACGCTTCCAGTTGATAAAAGAAATGAACTTCTTACAGCATATTGTAGAGGAAAATATGGCAGTGAAAAATTTAAAGCTCAAAATACTAATTGGCAAACTTGTCAAGCATATCCCTTGTTAAGTATTTTGGATGGCAAAATTTTAAAACAAAAGTCAGATTTTTCTACTCAAGCTGATGATACTACAGTTAAAGTTACTCGCTTAAACATTGAAAATTACGATTTAATTGAAAAGATTAATGATCAAATTGAAGATGGCGGTGTCGCAGGTGTCATAGTTAATACGGTAAAGCGAGCACAAGAACTGGCAAAAATTGCTGAAAAAGAGTGCTCTGAAGATACGCAAATTTTGGTGCTTCATTCCGCATTTTTGGCTAATGATCGTAGTAATTTAGAGTCCAAATTGGAAAAGTCAATTGGAAATCACCAAAAACGTCCAAAGAAAATGATAGTAATTGGTACACAAGTACTAGAGCAATCTTTGGATATCGATTTTGATGTTATGTATACGGATATTGCACCAATAGACTTGATTTTACAAAGAGCGGGGCGTTTGCATCGTCATCAAATTAAGCGTCCAGACAAATTAATTGAGCCTCAACTATTCATTATGGGTATTAATTCTAATGGGGACTATGGGGATGCAAATCAAGCAATATATGAGAAATATCTTTTAATTAAGACGGATCATTTCTTAAAAGACAAGATCAAATTACCTAGTGATATTTCTAATTTGGTTCAAAAGGTATATTCAGCGGATACTGATAATGAAGTACAAGATCTTCAGGAAGCGGAAGTTAAGAAATTCAACATTGATCAAGAAAAGGCAGAACAAAAATCGAAAGGGTATCAAATTAGAGCCCCAAGAGTTGAAAAAACTTTACACGGTTGGCTTGATAATGATAGTGACACTGATCTAAATGATGTTAAAGCAGAGACTGCGGTCAGAGATACGAATGAAACAATTGAAGTTCTTGTGCTAAAAAAAGATGCCGATGGATTTTATTTAATGGATGGGCGAAAAGTGGATGAAGAAGTTCTTGATAGCGTTGTTGCTCAGCAGTTGATTAGGCTGCCCCATGCATTAACGATGGACATAAACCAATCTATACGAAATTTGGAACGAGATACTATTAGTAATTTTCCTGAATGGCAGAACAGTTCCTGGTTAAAGGGCTCGGTAGCTTTAATTCTTGATGCCAATAATGAGACAGAATTTAATGGATATAAAATTAAGTATTCATCTGATTTGGGGTTATCGTACGAAAAATAGTAAACTGTATTAAGTGTATTCCTCACTTAGGTGAGGGTGATCCCATTAATTAATCATTTATTAAAGTAATCCCCATGAAAATGGGCTTGGCGGTTTCATAAACTGAAATCGCTTTTTATTTTATTGTAAATTAAAAGGAAAAGTTTTATTATAAATATTAATTAATCATTTATAAATTGGAAGAGATGGTGATATATGAGTAATGATTTAAGTTTCAATCTGGTTACTGATCCTTGGATTAAAGTCCTGAAAAAGGATTATACCGAAAGTGAAGTCTCTTTAAATGAACTTTTTAGTAATTCTGAAGATTATCTTCAGCTTGCCGGTGATATGAAATCGCAGGACTTAGCGATTCTCAGATTATTGTTGGCTATCTTACTGTCAGTTTATACTAGATTCGATGCAGATGATACGCCATACTCATGGCTGGATTTAGATGACAAATGGCGAGTGACTCGGACAGATAATGATGGCTTCAACTCTCAAAAACTAAAACTGGGAGACACTTGGAGAAGTCTATATGATCAAAAAACTTTTTCAAAAAAAGTATTTGATTATCTAAATCTTTATCAGGCTAAGTTTAATTTATTTGGTGAAGATCCTTTTTATCAAGTTAATCGTCAAGTCTATGACCAAAATGTGCCGGAAAATAAAAAGGTAGCTAAAGGTGCGGGTACAGTATCAGTTAAACAAATTAATCGACTTATTTCTGAAAGCAATAACAGCCCGGCACTGTTTTCACCTAAATCAGGTATTGAAAAAGATAGTGTTAATAATGCGGAATTAGTTCGCTGGTTAATTACTTACCAAAACTTCACAGGTGTTACTGATAAGACCAAAGTTAAGTCAAAGGATAAGTTCTCTGTTTCTCCTGGTTGGTTGTATTCAATTAATCCTGTTTATATTAAAGGTAAAACTTTATTTGACACTTTGATGTTAAATCTAAGCTTAGTTACCAATGATTCTGCAGATGGAACAAACTGGCTAAACTCACAAAGACCAGTGTGGGAATACGATGATATTAATGATTATCTTCAACAAAGATTGAATGGAGTATATCCTGACAATTTATCTGAATTATACACTGTCTGGTCTAGAATGATTCATATTGATTGGCAAAATGGTCAGCCAGTTATATTTAGCGCAGGGCTGCCTAAGTTAGATAGTGAAAAACAATTCCTAGAGCCAATGACGACTTGGCGTAAAAATAAAGATGGTGTTGTATATCCAGCCGCCAAGAATAAAAATAATATAAATGTCGCTATGTGGCGTAATTTTGGTCAGTATATAAGAACTAAAGCTAACGAAGATGAAAAAAGAATTCCAGGAATTGTTAGTTGGATTCAGGAATTGAAAAAAGAAAAATACATTTCTAAGCATACTAACATCAATATAGCTACAGTAGCTATGATAAGTGATGGAAATGCTACATCTCAATCACCTTATGCGGAAATCACTGATAATATGCAAGCTAAGGCAGGAGTTCTTTTTGATGATGAGCCTATGCTTGAAAATCGGTGGCAAGATAGAATTGAAAAAGAAGTATTATTAACACAACAAGTTGCAAATTATTTCTATTGGTTTGCAAAAGACATATCGAACATTCAAACCCATAGTGAGAAGAAAAAAAGTAATGATGATTGGGCAAGTCGAAAGGTAGCACAATTTTATGATGAATTGAATCAGCCATTTTATACTTGGCTTTCTGGGCTAGATTTAAGTCAAGACCGTGATGCTAAAACCAAAGAATGGCGTGAAACTTTAAATCGTTTTGTTGCGACGCAAGCTAAAAATATTTTTATCAATGCAACTGCTGATGAAATCATTGGCGGGAAGGAAGACAATATTTTTACAATTTATAATAAACTACGCAGAAACGTCTATGTTTGTCTCGGATTAAAGTAAGGAGAAAAAGATGAGTGATGCTTATACTGCTACGGCACGAATAATTAATCAGCTGTATGGTGATGGAACTCCTGATAAAGGTGCTTTGGCTGAACTTAGAAGGACAACAGCTATCGCCGATAAAGGCGCTGAAAAAATCTGGCCTTTAATTTTTTCAGCCGTGCCTAAATTAAGTACAAATGGAAAACCTACAAAGCTTGAAACAGCAGTTTATACTGCTCTTCACTGTTATGCTGCATTTCAACAAGGGAATGATTCATTTGTCTTTGGTCAAATTCCTAGATCAAAAGATAAGGAAGAATCTGGAGAAAATGGTGTATCTCTTTTTACTGCACTGAGGAAAATGAAAATAAACGACTCTAACGAAAAGAAGGCTTTAGATAGGCGAGTAACAGCTTTATTAGCAACTACAAATATCAGCAGTGCCACCAATTCAATTAATCATCTAGTAAGTATTCTTAAAGGAAAGAAAATGGGTGAAAAGATTGACTTTGCTCAATTGGCGGAAGACTTGTATAACTTTCAGTGGAGTACGAAAAATGCAAGATTCGTTGCCTTGAAGTGGGGAAAAGATTACTACTGGAACGTTTATAAGCTGGCATCAGACAACGATTAGTGAACAAAAAGCAAGGAGAAAATCAAAATGAATAAGAATCTTTATATGGACATTAATGTATTGCAAACTGTACCATCATCAAATATCAATAGAGATGACACTGGTTCACCTAAAACAGCTATTTATGGTGGCGTGACTCGGTCAAGAGTTTCTTCACAAAGCTGGAAGAGAGCAATGCGTTTAGCCTTTAAACAAGACTCAGAAAATGAAGAATGGCTTAAGAGCTATAGAACTTTGAAAACAGCTAGTCTTTTGGCGAATAAGTTACAAGAACTAGATTCAAATTTAAGTGAAGAAGATGCTTTAAAGAAAGTTGAAGAAGTCTTTAAAGTAGCTGGAATCAAATTAAAAAAGGACAAGAAAACGGGCGAAATGTTAACTGGAGCACTACTACTAGTAAGTGAAGGGCAACTCGAAAAGATCGCTAAACTTGCTTTGTCTGTTGATCAAATAGATAAAGATACAGCTAAAGAAATTAAGAAAAATTTGATGGAAGATCAATCTCTAGATTTAGCTTTATTTGGAAGAATGGTGGCAGATAATCCAGAATTGAATGTGGATGCTTCTAGTCAAGTGGCTCATGCAATTTCCACTCATGAAGTTACTCCAGAATTTGATTATTACACTGCAGTTGATGATGCAAATGCGAAAAGCCAAACAGGTTCTGCAATGCTTGGTACGATTGAATATAATTCATCTACTTTATACAGATATGCCAATGTTAACATTCTTGATTTATTGCACAATCTTGGTAATAAAGCTTTGACTATTGAAGGAATTAAGCTCTTTATCAAAGAATTTGTTTTGACAATGCCGACTGGTAAGGAAAATACTTTTGCTAATAAAACACTCCCTCAATACGTTATGATTAATGTTCGTACTGATACACCCGTTAACCTAGTATCTGCATTTGAAACACCAGTTAGATCTGAAGGTGGCTACGTTGATAAATCTATCGATCGATTAGAGGATGAATATAAAAATTCCTTAAAATTTGTAGATAAGCCTGTGTTTAATGTCGAATTGACGAATAGTGAGAATATAGTCGACAATCAGGCTGAAAATATTGATGATTTAATTAATCAAACTGCTGAATTCGTAAAACAGGAGTTAGAAAATGAAGACAGCAACGATTAGATTGACTGCGCCACTTCAGTCTTATGGTAATTCTGCATCTTTTAATCAAAGAACTAGTGATAGTTATCCAACCAAAAGCGCTATTGTAGGTATGATTGCAGCTGCATTGGGCTACTCAAGAGAAGATAATGAAAAAATTTTGGAGCTAAATAATTTATTATTTGCTGTTCGAATTGAGCAATCAGGCAAAATGTTGACAGAGTTTCAAACAGTGGAATACAGAAAGAGTGCAAGCAAGACTGCTCGAAAGTTAACGTATCGTGATTTTATTCAAGATGGAGTTTTCATGGTAGCAATTGGCAGCGATGATGATCAATTGATCGAAAACATCAAAGAAGCACTTGAACATCCAAAATTTCAGCTTTATTTAGGAAGACGGTCTAATCCGCCAGCTGGTCCACTTAAAATTGATATTTTTAATGGAAGAAATCCCTTACAAGTACTAGAAGATTTGCCTTGGCAAGCTTCAGATTGGTATAAGAGGAGCTTTAAGACGTCACAATTTCTAACTAGAATAATTGCTGATGCTAGTTTAGATTCTGAAAGTACCCCCTTAATGAAAAAAGATAAAGTGGGCTCTTTTGATCAAAAAGATAGATATTATCAATATCGTCCTATCGTAATCAAAAAAGCAGTTAAACTTAAAAATTCAGAAAATAATCAGACAGCAGATAATACTAATTGGGATTTTTGGTCATTTGTGTAGGAGGGTAGAATGTATATTTCGAGAGTTGAAATTGATACTAACAACCGACAAAAAATTAGGGATTTGTATCATTTAGGTGCATATCATAATTGGGTTGAGAATTGCTTTCCGAATGAATTAAAGAAAAAAGTAAGATTACGCCATTTATGGAGAATTGATGAATTAAATGGTAAAAAGTATTTACTTGTTTTAAGTGAAGAAAAGCCAAAATTAGATAAGCTTGAAAGATATGGTGTTGCCAATACGGCAGAGACGAAAGACTATGATCATTTTTTAAGTAGTTTAAATCAAGGAAAAAAATATCGCTTTAAACTAACGGCTAATCCTTCATATAGAATTACAGATGCAAAAACCGGTAAATCAAAAGTAGTACCGCATATTACTGTTTTGCAGCAAACTAAGTGGTTATTAGATCGATCAGAAAAATATGGTTTTGATTTAGTTAAATCAGAAGATGACGAAGAAACATATGAAATGAATATTACGTCAAGAGATTGGCCACGATTACGCCGCAAGGGCAATAAAATAGTAAAATTAAGTCGTGTTACTTTTGAAGGCTTATTAGAGATTAAGGATTTGCAACAATTTAAGCAGGCAATGGTAACTGGTATAGGGCGTGAAAAAGCTTTTGGGATGGGACTACTCACTGTAATTCCAATGGAATAATATAATGAAAAATAATTATGGTGCTAAGAAACCAGAACGTCAGGAATTAGGACGAGTTTCGGATAGAATAAGTTTTATATATGTAGAACATGCCAGAATAAATAGACAAGATAGTGCAATTCAAGTAGTTGATTACCGTGGAATTATTAATATTCCGGTTGCTTTAGTAAGTGTGCTTTTACTGGGACCAGGAGTTGATGTTACACATCGTGCGATGGAACTAATGGGAGATTCCAGTTTAGCTGTTGTTTGGGTTGGAGAATGTGGTGTACGTCAATATGCACATGGTAGATCGCTGAATCATTCTTCCAGATTATTAGAAGCACAAGCTAAGTTAGTATCTAATCGAAGAAGTAGATTGGCTACAGCTCGACAGATGTATGAGATGCGCTTCCCAAATGAAGATTTTTCTAATTTAACGATGGAAGAATTGCGTGGTAAAGAAGGTTCTCGAGTTAGGCGGATATATCGTGAACAATCTAAATTAACTGGTGTTAGCTGGAATAAGAGAGAATATAAAGTTGATAATTTTGAGGATGGAACTCCTATCAATAAGGCATTGACAGCAGCACACCAGGCTTTGTATGGCTTAAGTTATAGTGTTATCGTAGCTTTAGGTGCTTCACCAGGTTTAGGATTCATTCATACAGGTCATGACTTAGCCTTTGTTTATGATTTTGCAGATCTATACAAGGCTAAGTATTCAATTCCAATTGCTTTTAAAATGACTGCTAAATATGGAAATCAAGATATTGCCACACATACTCGGATTGCAATGAGAGATGAGTTTAAGAAAGGTAAACTATTGGCTAAAATGGTAAAAGATTTGAAAAGTCTTTTATTAAAAGATAGTACTGCCGATATTGAATCTCCTCAAGTAATAATGAGTTTGTGGGATAATCGTGAAGGCCTACAGAAATTTGGCGTTCAGTATCATGAGGCACAGTCATGATTGTGATTACTTTAAGCAAAACTCCACAATCTTTACGTGGAGACCTAACTAAATGGTGTCAAGAAGTTCAAACGGGCGTTTATGTTGGAAACTTTAGTGCACGTATTCGTGATCTTATATGGCAAAGAATCATATCTAATATTGGACAGGGTGAAGCAACGCTAATATATAGTACTAATAATGAATTAGGCTTCGACTTTAAAACTACGCGTCAAGATAAAATGGTGGCTGATTTTGATGGCATACCGCTGATGGTGCATTTAAATAGTCAAAATAAGTTATCTAGCAAAAAGAAATTAGGGTTTAGTAAAGCAGCACAGCATCATAAAGTAAATACTTTTCGATCCCAAGTCCAGGATAAAGCAGATAGTTTAACTTCACTAGCGGTTCTTGATATAGAAACAACAGGACTTAATCTTGAAAAAGATAAGATTATATCAATTGGTGCTATAAAATATCTTGAAAATAATGATTGTGAGAAATTTTATCGATTAATCAAAGTTGATACTGAAGTGCCTGTTAATATAGAAAAAATAACCCAGTTAAATAAGGGAGTATTAGCTAATAAAGGAATCGATATCAAAACTGCTTTGCTAGATTTGAGAAAGTTCTTAGCCGATAGGATTGTTGTTGGTTATAACTTACCATTCGATATTAATTTCTTGAATAGAGATTTCAAAAAGTATTGTCATTATTCGTTATTGAATGAATGTGTTGATTTGCTTTCTGCAGTTAAAAAGAAAAATGTCTTTTTAGATAATTATCATTTGAGTACTGTGCTAGAAAATTACAATATTAAAAATTCAAATCCACATAATTCGTTAGATGATGCTGTGGCCACAATGGAATTATTGAAAAAGCTAATTAAAAATGATAATTATAAGATAAAATAATCATTACAAAGTGAAAAAACGGTGCTAACCTTAATGGCTAGTACCGTTTTAATTATGCCTATTGAAAGTATCTATTATTACTTAGCGTAATCATCAATGCCCAAGTGCTCCAAAATAAGTGCGGCAGTTTCTTCAATGGAGCGGTGAGCAACATTAATTACATAGCAACCTAATTTTTTATAAAGTGCTTGTGCTGATTCAAGCTCCTTGTTGATTGAATCCATATTAGAATAAGTAGTATCAGGATTCAAACCATAAGCGATCATTCTTTGACGTCTGATTTCGTTCAATACAGATGGATCGTTAGTCAAGCCAATAATTTTCTTAGGATCAATTTCATAGATTTCTTTTGGAATGTGAGTTTCAGGAACAAGTGGTAAATTAGCTACCTTTAAGTTCTTATTGGCCAAGAACAAAGATAGTGGAGTCTTAGAAGTTCTTGATACCCCAAGTAAAACAACGTCAGCTTCCAAGAAACCTTTCGGATCTTTACCATCATCATACATTACAGCGAATTCCATTGCAGAAATTCTATCAAAGTACTTTTGATTTAAGCTATGCTGTGCACCAATTTTTTGATCTGGTGTCATATGAGTAGTTTGTTGAATTGCTTCAACTACAGGTGAAAAGATGTCAACACATTCAACATTATGCTCACGGGCAAATTTGATAACTGGCATTTGCATTTCATCTTTAACCAAACTATAGATAATTACCAAGTTTGGATATTTTTCAATTTCTGTTAAAACTTCGTCCAACTTCTTTTGGTTAGTGATAAAGGGGTAACGACGATAGTTGATATTGCAGTTAGGAAATTCTGCAGCTGCAGCTGTGGCGTTACTAAAAGCAGTGTCACCAGCCGCATCAGAAATAATAATAATGTTTAATTCATTTTGGTCTTTTGTTTCTACCATATTAAGCTCCTCGTGTATTATTAAATATCTTTCTGAAAATAATTATACTATTAATGAAAGCGGATTAACAATAAAAACTCAGCTCTTTTATTAAGGTAAAGTAGTCGGTTTATTTAACTTAAAAATTTATCAAAAAGTTTTTGAATTGTATTGACCCTAAAGATTAGTTTGGTATAATTTAAGTAAATGTATGGCGTAACGCCAAGAAATGGAAGGAGGGATCACACATGGCTAAGACAATCGTTCACGAAAACGAGTCTATTGATGATGCTCTTCGTCGTTTCAAGCGTTCCGTTTCAAGAAGTGGTACCTTACAAGAATACCGCAAACGCGAATTCTACGAAAAACCAAGTGTTCGTAGAAAGTTAAAGTCTGAAGCTGCACGCAAGCGTAGACATTATTAATATACTGAAAGCTCACCCGGGAATGGGTGAGTTTTTTTATACTTTCATTTTAGTTATGCGTATAGTTTGTTATAATACTATTGGGTTTTTAATAGAAAGAAGGATGCATATTGAGTTTGTCAGATAAGATCATGACTGATATGAAAACAGCCATGAAAAATCATGATAAGACTACGCTTAATACTGTCCGGATGATTAAATCTGCTTTGATGAATGAAAAAATCAAGTTGGGACATGATTTAACTCCAGATGAAGAATTAACGGTTCTTAATCGTGAGAAAAAGCAAAGAGAAGAATCAATCGAGGAATTTACTAAAGCTAAACGTACTGAATTAGTTGAAGAAACTAAGAAGGAATTAGCTGTAGTGGAAAAGTATATGCCTAAACAAATGAGCAAGGAAGAACTTGAATCTGCTGTTAAGGAAACGATTGATGAAGTTGGTGCCAAAGGTAAGTCTGATTTTGGTAAAGTAATGAAAGCATTGATGCCAAAAATTAAAGGACGTGCCGATGGCAAGGCTGCTTCACAAACAGTTCGTGATCAGCTGAATTAGTAGTAACAAGAAGGAGCGGGTCTTTTTGGCTCAAACAACTTTTATACCTCAAAAGGTAGAAGACATTCAAAAATTAGTTGGAGTTAATGATGGAAATCTAAAGCTTCTTTCAGAGGGTTATGATTTGTCTATTTCGGATACTGGCAATGAGATTGTAATTGTTGGAGATGATGAGGCAAATATTAAAAAGGCTATTGCTGTTTTAAAAGCGTTAGACAATGTTGTGAATACCGGCGTTAACGTTGGTGCGCCCGACACTGTGAGTGCGATGAAGATGGCGGATAAGGGTACAACTGAGTACTTTGCAGATCTGTATAAAAAGGTTTTAATTCGGGATGCTAAAGGTAGACCAATTAGAGTCAAAAATATGGGTCAAAAGCGTTATGTTGAAGCCATTGATAAATCTGATGTTGTTTTTGGAATAGGACCAGCCGGAACAGGTAAAACTTTTTTGGCTGTTGTCTGTGCAATCGCTGCCTTTAAAAAGGGTGAAGTTTCCCGCATAATTTTGACTAGACCAGCTGTAGAAGCTGGCGAGTCATTAGGCTTTTTGCCAGGAGATCTAAAAGAAAAAGTTGATCCTTACTTAAGACCAATTTACGATTCTTTGTACGCTATTCTTGGTACTAATACGACTGACCGCTTGATGGAACGTGGTGTAATTGAGGTTGCCCCACTTGCTTACATGCGTGGACGTACTCTTGATGATGCCTTTGTAATTCTTGATGAAGCCCAAAATACTACAGATGCACAGATGAAGATGTTCTTAACACGTCTTGGATTCAACTCTAAGATGGTCGTAAATGGAGATATGACTCAAGTCGATTTGCCGGGACGACAGCATAGCGGTTTGATCGATGCTAAGCATATTTTAAAGAATATCGACCAAATTAAGTTCATCAACTTCTCTGCAAATGATGTCGTTCGACATCCTGTAGTTGCCAAAATTATTACTGCTTATGAAAAAGAGGACATTAAAAATTAAAAATGGATCCAATTGATGTTACTTATCATGATGAAGTCGGATTTTTAGACGATAAGAATCGCGACTGGCAAGACTGGATTATGAAGTTATTGCTTTTAGCTAAAAAGAAAATTGGCAAAGATAATAACTTAGAAATGAGTATTAACTTTGTCGATGAAGACCGTAGTCATGAGATTAATTTGAAATATCGCGATAAAGATCGTCCAACTGATGTTATTTCTTTTGCAATAGAAGATGGTGAGGATGCAATTGATTTATCAGCTTTTGAAGATGATCCAGATTTTCAAGAAGATATTGGGGACTTGTTTATGTGTCCTAGCGTGATAAAGCGTCATAGTAAGGAATATGGTACAGGATTTGATCGAGAATTTGGCTATACAGTAGTTCATGGATTCTTACATTTAAATGGCTATGATCATATCAAACCTGATGAAGCCAAAGAAATGTTTGGCATTCAAGGAAAGGTATTGGAAGAATATGGGTTGCCATTATATCCTGATCAATTAGATGAAGGCAGAGGTAAATAGATGGAAGAAAAACAATTTAAATCTGGCTTTGTTGCTTTAGTTGGTCGACCAAATGTAGGTAAATCAACTTTAATGAACTATTTAGTAGGTCAAAAAGTAGCAATCACATCAAGTAAGCCACAAACAACGCGTAATCGTATCTCAGGTATTTATACTTCAAATAAAATGCAAGTTGTATTTGTTGACACGCCAGGTATCTTTAAACCTCATTCAAAACTTGACGATTATATGGATAAGGCTAGTTTATCTAGTTTAAATGACGTTGATTTAGTCTTATTCATGGTTGAACCTGAGGAAATTGGTAAAGGTGATCAATATATTGCTAACTTGTTAAAAGAAGTTAAGGTACCAGTATTTTTGGTAATTAACAAGGTTGATCAAATTCATCCTAATAAACTTTTGCCAATTATGGATTCATATCATAAACTTGAGGGTTTTAAAGAAATACTACCAATTTCTGCTACTCAGGGTATTGGTATTGAAGATTTACTTAATACAATTAATAAGTATTTACCAGAGGGCCCACAATATTATGGTGCTGACCAGATCACAGATCGCCCAGAATATTTTGTGGTAGCCGAACTTATTCGTGAACAAATTCTGCGACTAACTTCCCAAGAAGTGCCACATGCTACCGCAGTTGCAGTTGATCAAATGAATAAGCATCAAAATGGCAAGTTACTAATAGAAGCTACTATTTATGTGGAGAAAGATGGTCAAAAAGGCATTATTATCGGTAAAGGTGGTAAAATGCTCAAACAGATCGGTATTAATTCACGTAAAGAAATAGAGCATTTACTTGGTGAAAAAGTAAATCTACGCCTTTGGGTTAAAGTTCAACACAATTGGCGTTCAGATCCAAGCTTTTTGAAACTTATTGGCTACGACAAGAAGGAGCTTAGTTGATGGCACGTGAACTGAAAGAAGTTCAGGGCATCATTTTTAAAAGGCAAAAATATAAAGAAGCAGACTTATTAGCTAAGATCATGACTAAAGAAGATGGCATTATTACATTGATTGTGAAAGGGGCATTGAGACCAAAATCACAATTGAGTGCAGCGACATTGAATTTCTCAATGGGTACATATGTCATTTATACAAACGGTCATGGTTTAAGCAATCTGCGTACATATAAAGAAGTGAAGCAGTTTGACGATTTGTACCGTGACTTGACGAAGAATGCTTACACTTCTTTTATTTTTGACTTAATTGATCACGCTTTTGTCGAATATCAACCTCTTGGTAAATATTATGACTTAGCGGTTTTTGCCCTGAAGAAGATTGATGCTGGTGTAGATAATGAAATGATTACGCAAATCGTACAGATGAAAATGTTAAGTGCTTTTGGAGTTGAGCCCGAATTGCGTCATTGCGTTATTTGTGGCAAGGAAAAAGGTACATTTGATTATTCGATTAAATTAGGCGGAATTATTTGCAGTGATCATTTTGCAGTAGTAAATAGTCGGCTGCATTTAATGCCTAAGCAGACTGCAGTATTGCGCACAATCGGACTTTTACCTATTAATCGGTTGGGCAATATTGAATTAAATGCTGAGACTAAAAAAGCAACTCGTAAAGCAATTGATCGTATCTATAGAGAAACAATCGATTTAAATCTGAAAACTAAAAAATTTTTAGATGAAATAAAGCTGTTTTAAAGTCTGGTTTTAACCTAATTCATGTGTTAAAATAAACACGTATTTGACGATGATGAGGATTTAAAAAAGTACTAATTTAGCGAGTGTCGATAGGTGGAAGGGCACATTAGGAAAAGGCACCTCTAGTCATATTCAATTAAGTGCAGGAAGAATACTTCCTGAATTAGGGTGGAACCGCGATAATATTTCGTCCCTATGCAAAATTTTGCATAGGCTTTTTTTATGGCCTAGCGCAGGAGGAGAATTAAGGAAAATGGCAGATAAGAAATTAAACATTCAAAATATGATCTTTAAGCTGGAACAATTCTGGTCCTCCAAAGGTTGTATGATTATGCCTTCATATGACGTTGAAAAGGGTGCAGGTACTATGAGTCCTTACACTTTTCTTCGTGCAGTTGGTCCAGAACCATGGGCAGCTTGTTATGTAGAGCCTTCTAGAAGACCTGCAGATGGTCGTTATGGTGAAAACCCTAACCGGTTATTCCAACACCACCAATTCCAAGTTGTTATTAAGCCAGCTCCTAAGGATATTCAACAATATTACTTAGACAGTTTGAAGGTTTTAGGTATCGATCCTTTGGAACACGATATTCGTTTCGTAGAAGACAACTGGGCTAATCCATCAATGGGTTGTGCCGGTGTTGGTTGGGAAGTATGGCTTGATGGTATGGAAGTTAGCCAATTTACTTACTTCCAAGTTGTTGGTGAATTAGATGTTAAGCCAACTATGAGTGAAATTACTTATGGTGTTGAAAGACTTGCATCATACATTCAAGACGTTAACAATGTCTTTGACCTTGAATGGGGCGACAGCGTACTTTACCGTGATATCTTTAAGCAACCCGAATATGAACATTCTAAGTATGCTTTTGAAGAATCAGATCAAGAACAACTTCTTAAATTCTTCGATATTTATGAATCAACTGCTAAGCGTTTACTTAGTCAAAATCTTGTACACCCAGCATACGACTATATCTTGAAGTGTTCACATACTTTCAACTTGCTTGATGCTCGTGGCGCTGTTTCAGTAACTGAACGTGCTGGTTACTTATCAAGAATTAGAAACTTGGCTCACGAAGTTGCTGTTAAGTTTGTCGAAGAACGTGAAAAGCGCGGCTTCCCATTACTTAAGAGTGCAGAAGATAAGAAAGCGGGGGTAGAAAATGGCTAAAGATTATTTATTTGAAATTGGTACTGAAGAAATGCCAGCTCACGTTGTTCCACGCAGCGTTAAGCAATTAGCTGACAGAACAAGAAAGTTTTTAAAAGAAAATGGCTTAAAATTCAAAGATATCAAGACTTTTTCAACTCCACGTCGTTTAACTCTTTTGGTAGAAGACTTAGCTGAAAAGCAAGATGATATCGATGAAATTAAAAAAGGTCCTGCAAAGAAGATTGCCCAAGATGCTGACGGTAATTGGACCAAGGCTGCACAAGGTTTTGCTCGCGGTCAAGGTATGACTACTGATGATATTTACTTCGAAGAACTTAAGGGTACTGAATATGCTTACGTTCACGTACAAAAAGAAGGTAAAAAAGCTAGCGATATCTTGCTTGGCATGAGCGATATTATTAAGGCAATGACTTTCCCAACTAAGATGCGTTGGGATTCAAATGATTTTGAATTTGTTCGTCCAATTCACTGGCTTGTATCATTATTTGGTAGCGATGTAATTCCTGTTAAGATTTTGGATATTACTGCAGGTCGTAAGACTCAAGGCCACCGCTTCTTAGGTGATTCTGTTGTCTTAGCTAATGCTGACGACTATGAAGACGCATTGAAGGATCAATACGTAATCGCTAATGCAGAAGAACGTAAAGACATGATTGTTAACCAAATGAACGAATTGGTTAAGAAGAATCATTGGCAAATTAAACCAGATAAAGATTTACTTGAAGAAGTTACTTACCTTGTTGAATATCCAACTGTTTTTGCTGGTTCATTCGATGAAAAGTACTTAAACATTCCTGATGAAGTTTTAATTACTTCAATGAAGGATAACCAAAGATACTTCGAAGTTTACGATGAAAATGGCAAGTTAATTAACCACTTTATCGCTGTTCGTAACGGTAACAAGGATTACCTTGACAACGTTATTTCTGGTAACGAGAAGGTATTGGTTGCTCGTCTAGACGATGCTCAATTCTTCTATGATGAAGACCGTAAGTATCCACTCAGCCACTTTGTTGATCGTCTTAAGAATGTTTCATTCCACGATAAGATTGGTTCAATGGCTGAAAAGATGCAACGTGTTCGCATGATTGGTGATTACCTTGCAAAGCGTTGGAATTTACCTGAAAATGTAGTTACTGATTTTGATCGTGCAAGTGAACTTTACAAGTTTGACTTAGTAACTCAAATGGTAGGTGAATTTGCAGAACTTCAAGGTGTAATGGGGATGCATTATGCTCGTCTTGCTGGCGAAGATGAAGAAGTTTCAGTTGCTATTAAAGAACACTACATGCCAGCTACAGCAGAAGGTCCACTTCCAGAAACTACAGTAGGTTCATTATTATCAGTTGCAGATAAGATTGATACTATCATTACCTTCTTTGGTGCAGGTATGATTCCTACATCATCTAATGACCCATATGCACTTCGTCGTTATGCTTATGGTATTGTTAGAATTTTGCTTAATGAAAAATGGTCACTTCCATTTAATGAAGTATTACCAGAAATCATTAACATGCTTGGTGGTGTAACTCCAGCTAAGCTTCCTAAGGGCGATGCTGAACAAGAAATAGCCGACTTTATTCGTGATCGTGTAAAGCAATACTTACAAAAGAATAAATTTAAGTATGATATTGTTGATGCTGTTCTTGCTTCAAGTCAACAAGATCCAAGTCAAATTTTAGCTGCTGCTAATGTATTGCAACTTCACCATGATGATGAAGAATTTAAGCCAGTGGTAGAAAGTTTGACTAGAATTAACAACATTTTGAAGAAGGCTAAGTTCACTGGCAAGGTTGCTGTTGATGAAAGCTTATTTGTTGATAATAGTGAAAAAGAACTTTATGCTGGTGTTCAAAACTTACAAAATATTGACAGCTTAGCTGATTTGTACCAAGGATTTGTTCATTTACAACCAGTAATTGATCAATACTTCGAAGCTAATATGATTATGGATAAAGATGAAAAAGTTAAGAATAATCGTTTAGCTCAATTGTTTGCTATTAGTGAATTAGCTGATCGTTTAGGCGATTTGAGTAAGTTGGTTATTAAATAATTAGATAGAAAAGGTGTTTCATATGGCTGGACGAATTCCTGAAGATTTTATTGCGGAAGTTCGCAGTAACGTTAATATCGTGGATGTAATCAGCCAATACGTCTCACTTGAAAAGAAAGGCAAAGACTATATCGGTCTTTGCCCTTTTCATCAGGAAAAAACACCATCTTTTACGGTGAACGAGGAAAAACAGTTTTTTAAATGTTTTGGTTGCGGTAAGGGTGGCAATGTCTTTAAGTTTTTAATGTATAAAGACAATCTAACTTTTCCTGAAAGTGTTCAACGAGTTGCTGAATTTGCTCACATTGCAATGCCAGCTGATTATAATGCAAATGGTGGAACAAAATTAAGTCCCATTATGCGTATTAATAAGGACGCGGTAGACTTTTATCATCGTGTGTTGTTAACTACCAAAGCTGGTGAGCGGGGGATGCAATATGCAAAAAAACGTCAATTAGATTCTGATACACTTGAGCATTTTAAAATAGGCTATGCTCCTAAAGAAGATAATGTTTTAATAACTTATCTGAGAGGTAAGGGGTATAAGGATGACGAATTAGCGCAAAGTGGTTTATTTGTACAAACTCAGGACGGTCGATTATTTGATCGTTTCCGCGATCGCCTTATGTTTCCTTTAGAAGATGAAAATGGTCGTTCCATTGGATTTTCTGGACGTCGAATTTCAAATGATAAAACTGAAGCTAAGTATATGAATAGTCCAGAGACTGAAGTTTTTACTAAGTCTAAAGTTTTATTTCATTTTGCGGAAGCCAAAAAAGCGGCTCGTAGTGAAGATCATCTAGTTCTATATGAAGGGTATATGGATGTAATTGCTGCTTATAAAGCTGGAATCAAATCCGGTGTTGCTTCAATGGGGACTAGTTTGACTGATGATCAAGTTTACATGTTGCGTCGTGTAACTCCAAATATTATTGTCAATTATGATGGTGATGATCCGGGGGTTCACGCTGAAGAACGTGCAGCACGAATGTTTAGTAAAGACGGCAATTTTAATTTAGGAATTGTTGTCCTGCCAGAGAAGCTTGATCCAGATGAATATGTAAGAAAATATGGCGCTGAGAAGTATCGAGGAGAAATAAAGGGTGCTTTAACTCCTACAGATTTCTTTCTTAAGAGATTAGCTCAGAAATACAATTTAGATAATGATCGCGAAAAAATTACATATTTAAATGAAGCAGTTAAAGAAATTAGTCAGGTTAAAAACCCAGTTGAACAAGATATGTATCTGGAAAAATTATCTAGATCAGCTGGTGTATCGCTTAATTCTTTAAAAGCTAACTTAGCTCGTGAGCGGCGGAAAAATAATCGTGCTCGCAGTCATACTCGAACTCGTAATCGTGATTATTATGCTCAACAACCAAATGATTTAAATCTTGGTGATCCTGCTACGAGTGTAGACACATTGCCGATTCAGCAAACAGAAGTGCAAAAGCATCCCAGTCAGTCACGTTTGCTTTATTTATTTATTCATTCGGCAAATGCTCAACAGTATTTACAGGAAGGCAAGTTTCATTTTCCTGATCAAGATTATGAAACTTTATCCCAGTTATGGCTAAAATTTGCTGCAACGCATGAGAATCCACAAATTGATAGTTTTTTAGATTTTATTCCTGAGCAACTTCAAGGTATAATAGTAGATGCTGAACTAGCACATATGCCGAAGGATTTTACAATTCAAGAAATTAATGAGCACGTGTTTGCACTTCAAAAGCGCAGCATTTATTCCCAGCTGAATGAGCTTCAAAATCAATTGCAGGATGCTAAGCGCAGAGAAGATGTTCAAAAAACAATAGAAGTTACTCAAAAAATTATTGAGTTGAAGAGAATCTTAGGTTAATTAAGGAGGCTTTTTAGTGGCAGAAAAAGAAACTACACAAAAACTATCTTTAGACAAGATGGTTAAGAAAGTCGTTAAGGACGTTAAAAAAGACAAGATAATCACAGAAAAAGATTTCACTGCTCGTCTGATTAAGCCATATAATTTGCAGGGTAAGGCTGTCGATCAACTAGTACAAGAGTTTGAAGATAACGGTATTAGTATTGTAGATGAGAATGGGGATCCATCACGACTAGCCTTAAAGAAACAAAAAGATGTTGAAAAGGCTGAATTAAAAGATATGTCTGCACCATCCAGCGTTCGAATGAACGATCCAGTGCGGATGTACCTGAAAGAAATTGGACGTGTACCTCTTCTTACTGCTGATCAAGAAATTGCACTTGCCAAAAGAATTGAAGAAGGGGACGAAGAAGCAAAGCAAGAATTGGCTGAAGCTAACCTTCGTTTGGTAGTTTCTATTGCTAAGCGTTATGTGGGACGTGGAATGTCATTTCTTGATTTGATTCAAGAAGGTAACATGGGGCTAATGAAAGCCGTAGATAAGTTTGATTATCGTCTTGGATTTAAGTTCTCTACTTATGCTACTTGGTGGATTAGACAAGCTATTACTCGTGCTATTGCAGATCAGGCTCGTACAATCAGAATTCCTGTCCACATGGTTGAAACGATCAACAAGTTGATTAGAATTCAACGTCAATTGTTACAAGACTTAGGTCGTGAACCAACTCCAGAAGAAATTGGTGCTGAAATGAATATGTCAACCAATAAGGTTCGTGATATTCTTAAAATTGCACAAGAGCCAGTTTCTCTTGAAACTCCTATTGGTGAAGAGGATGATTCACACTTAGGTGACTTCATTGAGGATAAGGATGCAACTAGTCCAGAACAACATGCTTCTTATGAGATGCTTAAGGAACAACTTGAACAAGTACTTGAAACTTTGACTGACCGTGAAGAAAATGTTTTACGTTTGCGTTTTGGTCTTGATGATGGCCGTACTCGTACTTTGGAAGAAGTAGGTAAGGTATTTGGCGTAACTCGTGAACGTATTCGTCAGATTGAAGCTAAGGCTTTAAGAAAGCTTCGTCACCCAAGTCGTTCAAATCAATTGCGTGACTTTATGGATTAATTATCTAGATCTATAAAAAAGACGTTAAGCATTTGCTTAACGTCTTTTTTTGATTTGCTTTATTGTTTGCTGACTTTTCCTTTAGCGATATCATCTTCAATGATCTTCATTGGGTTGAGCCAAGTACCATTGTCTTTCCAATAGTAGCGACATGGTACACCATGTTTATCAATGTATTTCTTGTCTGTCTTAGTTATTCCTAAGTGGATGTGAGAACCGGTTAAGCGACCGATCTTTTGGCCTAACTTAATCTTTTGGCCCTTCTTTACGTAAATATCTGTGATGCTGAGAAAACCTTCTTGATAGATTTCTACATAGCCATCATCAGAAATCACCCAAACATATAAGCCAAGGCCTGGAGCATACTTAACTTTATGAACTGTCCCAGCATGCACAGCATAAACAGTGGAGTGTCCTACTTCGCTGAAGCCGAAGTCGTAACCATCGTGGAAGTAACTCTTAGTAGGGTAGTAACGTCTAATTATGTCAGTTTCACCGAATTTTTGGCCTGATTTAAATTTTATTTTCTTTTCGTAAAGGCGTTTAAAAGGATAACCCCAGGTAACCTTATGAACTACTTTTTTCTTCTTTTTAGGCTTTTTCTTTTTTACGACTTGAGTCTGAGGTCTATTGGCATTTAAATCAAAGTGCCAAAGCGGTACCGAAGCAAAAATAATAATTGCAATTAATGCAATAAAAAGCGATACTTTGCTTTCTGTTTTTTTCATCTAAAAAAGTTCATCTCGTTTTCCATCAAGCATATGTTCACTAACATTGGGATCAAAGAACACTGGTAAATCATGATCAAAATTATAAGCTAGTTTATGTTGCTGCAGCTCTTCTTTAGTCATCCAGGTTAAAGTTCCTTCATCTGATGCCTTGACTGTCCCCGTAAATTTATCGGCAGTATAGAAGAAAACTAAATAACGCTCATGATTGTGATCATAAAACTGTTTTACTCCAACAAGTCGTGGATGAGAAATTGTTAGTCCTGTCTCTTCTTTAATTTCTCGAATAACTGAATCACAAAAAGACTCATGTGGTTCGATATGACCACCAGGAAAGGTAAGACCTGGCCAAACTGGATCGTTACGATCTAAAACCAAAATCTTATTTTTGTTTTTGATCATACACATGTTAGTTAAAGTTACTGTTTCAGTTCTTTTCAATGCAAAAACCCACTTTCTCTGTACGATTATAGCAAAACATGACTAAAAACAATTACTAAATATGCTAAAATTTGATTAAACATACTCTTTATGGAGGATTAAATGAACTTAAGATTAAATACGCTGGCAAAAATGGTTGATCCTGACAGCAAAGTTGCAGACATTGGAACCGACCATGCTTATTTGCCAATTGAATTAGTTAAATCAGGAAAAATAAAATTTGCCATTGCAAGTGATGTAGCTGAAGGTCCGCTTGAAAATGCTAAAAGTGATATTGCAGAGGCAGGTTTAAGTAACCAAATTGAAACGCGTTTAGGCAATGGCTTGGAGACTATTACTCATCAAGATCAAGTAGATACTGTTGTTATTGCTGGTATGGGCGGTAAATTAATGGTAGATATCTTGGATACAGCTTGGAGTAAAGATTTTCAATTTAAGAATTTAGTGCTTGAGCCTAATATCGGTGAAGCAGGCGTACGTAATTGGTTAATGATGCATAATTATCAAATTGTAGCTGAAAAGTTAATTGCGGAAGCAGGCCACACTTATGAATTAATTAAGGCAAGATTAACTTCAGACAAGCATGATTTAACTGAAAAAGAGATTTTCTTTGGCCCATTTATCATGCGTGAAAAAAATCCAGTCTTTTATCAAAAGTGGCAAGGGCAATTGCAATATTATGAAAAATTGCTGCAAAATTTGAATAAAGCACGCAAGAAAGATGAAGACCGTATTAATGAAGTTGAACATAATATTCAACTGATTAAGGAGGAATTAAGCGATGACTAAAGTTAAAGATATAGTAGAACGCTTGAGACAAGATTTCCCAGAAGACATTGCTTCTAAGGGCGATCCTGTTGGCATGCAAATTGGTTCAATGGATGCTGATGTTACTAAAGTAATGACTACTTTAGATGTACGTCCGCAAGTAGTTGAAGAAGCTGTCAAAAAAGGCATTAATTTTATTGTTAGTCATCACCCAGTAATGTTTAGACCAGCTCGCAATTTGAACTTTGCCAATGCGCAAAATGCAATGTATGGCGAGATTATCAAAAATGGAATTACTGTTTATTCAATTCATACCAATTCTGATAAAGCTCAAAATGGTTCTGCCGATTGGCAGGCTGAAGAATTAGGATTAAAAGATGTAGAGCCATTTTGTTTAGATGATGATGGCATTGCAATGGGACGTAAAGGTAAGTTGCCTAAAACAATGTCAGCTTATGATTTTGCCTATTATGTTAAAGATAAAATGAACATTAAGATGGCTAGACTGATTACTGCAGATAATGAAAAACAAATTTCTACTGTTGGTTTTATTTGCGGTGATGGTGGTAAATATTGGACTAGCGCTTTAGATGATAATCTAGATGCCTTTATTACTGGTGACGTTTACTATCACGTAGGTCATGATATGATTTCATCAGGCTTAACAGTTGTTGACCCTGGTCATTATACTGAAAAATTGTTTAAATATAAGGTATATGATCGTCTCAAGAAATGGAACGAAGAAAATAATTGGAATGTTGGTGTTGAATTTTCGGAAGTTTCAACCAATCCATTTCAAGATTTATTTTAGGTAGAAAGAGGACAGAGTAAATGGAATACCCAAACTTATTGGCAAGATTTTTAAAGTATGTAAAAGTAAATTCACGTTCAGATGAACATTCTGACCGTTTTCCTTCAACTGAAAGAGAAGAAAACTTCCAAAAGAACGTCATTATGAAGGATCTTGAAGACTTAGGTTTAAGTGACATTCATTACAACCAAAAAGCAGGTAGTGTAATTGCTGAAATTCCTTCAAACGTTGACTATGATGTTCCGGTAATGGGCTTTTTAGCACATAGTGATACAGCTGACTTTAATTCAGAAAATGTTAAGCCACAAATTCATGAAAATTATGATGGTAAAAGCAAGATTCAATTAGGTGACTCAGATTTTTATCTTGATCCCAAGGTCTTCCCACACTTGAAGAATTACAAGGGTCAAACTATTATTACTGCCTCAGGCGATACCTTGCTTGGTGGGGACGACAAGTGTGGTGTTTCTGAATTAATGACTTTTGCGGAATACTTAATGAATCATCCAGAAGTTAAGCACGGTAAAATTCGTTTGGCATTTACTCCTGATGAAGAAATTGGTACCGGTGCAGAACATTTTGACGTAAAAGATTTCGGAGCCGATTTTGCCTTTACTGTTGATGGTGAAGCACCTGGTAAGCTTGACTGGGGAACTTTCTCAGCAGCACAATTTAGCCTTGATATTCAAGGTGTGAATGTTCACCCAGCTGTTGCTAAAGGTCAAATGATTAATGCAATTCAAGTAGGTATTGATTTCCATAATCAATTGCCAGAACATGATCGTCCAGAGCACACTGATGGTCGTGAAGGCTTCTTCCACTTGATGAATTTTGATGGAACCGTTGATAATGCTCATCTTGATTATATTATTCGTGACTTTGAACGTGATGGCCTTGAAGAACGTAAGCATTTAGTTAAATCAATCGTTGACAAGATGAATGCTGAATTTGGTACTGAACGAATCAAGTTAAAGATGTGGGATCAATACTACAACATGGCTGATGAATTAAAGAAGCACATGAATATCGTTGATTTAGCTAGGGATGCATACAAGGCAGAAGGCTTAGAAGTTAATGAAGATCCAGTTCGTGGTGGTACAGACGGCTCTCAATTAACTTACATGGGTTTGCCATGTCCTAATATTTTTGCCGGTGAAGAAAACATGCATGGCCGCTACGAATATACTGTGCTTGAATCAATGTATAAAGCGGTCGATGTCATGATTAAGATGGCAGAATTAAATGCGGAAAGAGCTAAGTAGTGAAACTATTTTAGTCATAATCATTTAAAATATATACTTTTAAACAACATGAAATCATTGATAAACCAATGAATTATTTTGAACTTTATCTTATAAAAATAATTCACTGCTATTATTAAAAGCTTATACATCCTTTATTAATAGGATGTGTAAGCTTTTTTTATTATTTTTCTAAATTGTGAAACAAATTTAATACTTGCATAAAGGCAAAAAGATAGTTATATTATTAGTGTAATAGATATGTAATACAGCTAAAAACAGAAGGTGAGTAAATGGAATTTAAAGATAATATTCCCATTTATCTTCAAATTGAACAATATTTATATCGTCAAATTGCTTTGGGAAAGATGAAAGCAGGAGAGAAAATCCCATCTGTAAGAAAGTTAGCACTTGAATTGACAGTTAACGTTAATACAGTTCAACGTGCTTTGCAACAGATGAACGATCAGGGCATTCTTTACACTAAGAGAGGCGAAGGTAATTTTGTTACTGAAGATATAGAATTATTAGCCAAAACTAAGCAAACATTGATTGATAATCAATTAGATGAGTTTGTTCAGAATATGGCTAAGTTAGGTGTTGAAAGAGATAGTTTAGTGACAGTTTTGGAAAAGTATTTAAAGGAAAGTGAGGAGTAAAATGTCAGATTTATTACAGGTCAAAGATTTATCTTATAAAAAGAATCAGAAGATGATTTTAAAAGATGTAAATTTAAATCTATCTTCAGGTAAAATCGTTGCTTTATTAGGTGAAAATGGTGCTGGTAAGACGACTCTGATGCGAATTATTGCCGGCGTCGCAAAGAATTATCGCGGTGAAGTCAATCTTGAAGGTTCAACTAAAGAAGCCGAGAGAAAGGCTAAATTGTCCTTTACTGATGGCTTAACTGGTTTCAGTGACTCCACTAAGATTAAGGACGTGGTTAAGTTTTATGCCATCATTTTTCAAGATTTTGATGAAAATGAATTTACTGAATTACGTAAGTTCATGAAGCTTGATCCAGAAATGAAACTCAGTCAATTATCACGTGGTATGAGAGAAAAGTTGATTATTGCATTGACCTTTGCACGCAAAGCTGATTTGTACTTACTTGATGAACCTTTTGGTGGAATTGATGCGATGGCACGTAAGAAGATCATCAACTCTATTATTCTTTGGAAAGAAGAAAAGGCCACAATTTTAATTTCAGATCACTTTGTCAACGAAATTTCATCATTGCTTGATGAAGTAGTTGTTGTAAAAGATCATACAGTTCTAGAACATAAATCAGCTGATGATATCCGTCAAAATCATAAGAGCATTGAACAATACTATGAAAGTTTTTATGCAGATGAGGATGATGAATAATGACTAGTTTCAATACTTTGTTCAACAGGATGTTTCAAGAAAAAAGTAGGGCAGTTTATCTAATTTATTTGATTCAAGCATTTTCAAGTTTGTGCTTTTCGCTTTGGATGATTTTTTCCATGAGAGGCGAACCCAATGTCATGATGATTAATGGTCATCGTGAGGTAACTAACCATTTGATTGCTTACTTATTGATCTTTGGTGTCATGATGTTTATCACATCATTTTTTGCAAACTTTGTCTACTGGATTATTTCATCCGTTAAGAATGAAAAGATTAACCGTAGTCAAACTTGGCGACTGATTCCTATTAATGATACTGAATTTTTGCTAAGTAATTTTGGGACTGCTTTTATTTCTTATCTGTGGTTAATCATCTTGGAAGGAATTACCGTAGCAGTTACTTGTTTACCTGTCTTAACGGTGAATGAAGTTAGAAAGAATTTGTCTGGTTTCTTTGAGGAAAGTCACCGCTTAGCTGTACAAGACTGGTGGAGTCTGCTTGGAGCTTTAGTTTTAGTAATATTACTCGGTTATGCTTGGTATGCCATTGTTAGCCTTATTAACTTAAGCAGCCGCAGTATTATGGACTTTTTGCCTAACGGTTCTAGCAAATTTATTATGTTTATCGTTAGAGTAGTAATTATTATTGCGATTATTTGGTTATTAAGTAAAGCAACTACAGTTGTTTTTGGTGCAATTAGTAATTTTATTCCATTCTTAGCTGATGGTAATAATGATTTGCAAATGAGTGGTACATTAGTAGCATTTTTACTCTTTGATGTGGTAGTAACCTTGATTGATATTTTGCTCTTGAACAAATTTGTCGAAGCAAAGCAAAATTAAGGAGGTACTTATGACTAGTTTTTCAGCCTTATTTAGGCAAATGTTTGTCCAGAAACGACGCTATGCTCATCTAGTATTATTGGTACAAACCTTTGCAGTGATTTTTATTTTTTTAATGGATCTGATCACTAGCAACAATTTTGCTAAAGGCTATTTGGTGTTTGGTCAAGGTTCACATCCTAGGTTTTGGGATGTTATTTTGGCCTTAGGAATAATGACTACTGCTATTGGTGATGTTGTTTTTCTTGGCTTACTTTGCTGGCAAAATGAAAAGATTAATTTGAGTCAGACTTGGCAGTTGATACCAGTATCAAGTATTAAGCTTTGGTGGATCAATATTTTTACCAGTTTGGTTGAATGCGCATATATCTTTGTCATTCAAGTTGTGCTGGGGATCATTGTCTTTGTAATTGATTGCCTTAGCTATGGCTATAATATAGTCAAAATTTTCAATCAAACCTCCGGCTTCAATTCATGGTCTGATTATGCAGGCTTTTTTGAATTGATCTTTTGGCTAATTGGATTGGTTTTAATCATCTTTTGTTTTGTTAGTTTTGCCAATTTTTTGACCAGAACTATTACAGATCAATTACTTGGTAAGAACTCAACTGTGATCAAGATTTTTGTTATGGCAATCTTGGTAATCGTAGGTGTCACCATTGCCTTTAGAATTAATGATCAAATAACTACGATGTATATCAATCATATGATGAAAAATCGAGCATACAGTGGTGATACATTCCCAATGATTACTATTGAATACTTTGTTGGTTCACTAATTTTAGGGATAGTTAACTCTTACTTAGTACAAAAATTCGTTGAACCCAAGATAAGATAGGAAAGTGAGAAACTTGACTAGTTTTTGGAATTTATTTAAACAGATGTGGTCACAAAAACAGCGTTATATTTATTTGCTGTTTGTAGTTAACATTTTTACAGTCATTTTTATGACCGTATTGAGAATAACCATGCCCAGTAACTTTTCAGTTAATTCAGGTTTAACAGGATACTGGGAAGATACTTACATGTGGCTGACCATCTATTTTGACATTGCCTTTTGTGCAGCGACCTGCTGGCAAAATGAAAAGATTAACTTGAGTCAGAGCTGGCATTTAGTAGCTGCTGATGAAAGAAAGACTTATCTAGCCAATGTGTCTACAAGCATGGTTGCCTGTGCTTTGTTCTTTTTCTTGCAACAAATTATTAATGGGATCTTGTTGCTGCCAGGTTACGGATTAAACAGTTTTATTCAAGTCTATCGAGATTTTCAGCTTTGGCCAGCACACTATGATTTAATGAGAGATGTTTTATTACATTGGCTCTTTATCATTATGATCATTTTACTTATTTATCTTTTTGTTAGTTTTGCTAACTTTGCTTCAAGGATGATCACAGATTTTCTTCCATTTAAAAGCACGTTGTGGATTAGATTACTAGTAATCGCAATCTTAGTAGTTGTTGCTGTGTATTCAGGTTTAATTATTTTCTCTCATTTAGAAACTTTGATCGATATTAAGCGCATGTCGCCTCACGCTAATATAATTTGGCAGTATGATCCAATGTGGTTGGACACATTGATTTTATTTATTGTTAATCTTATATTTGACAGTATTGATCTCTGGTTTGTTCATAGCTTTGTGGAACCTAAAATCGCAAATTATTAAAAAAGCAGTCATCATTAAGATGGCTGTTTTTCTTGTTATAATGATTTTGAGGTAAAGTTATGAAAGAAGAATCATTATCGCCGATTGTAAAATCAAGTTGAACACTTTATAAAAATAAAAGTCCATCTGGACC
>NZ_PCZF01000016.1:0-38706 GCF_002554115.1 Lactobacillus sp. UMNPBX4 | reverse complement strand
ATTAAAAAATCAATTTACGAGAAAGATCTATTTACACAAAAGATTTGACAGTTTCAAATCTGTTTTAAGGATCACAGTATGTGACTTTCTTTATCTTCTTACTAATTTTCAGTTTACTTTAAATAGTGTTTAAAAAGTTTTAACGCTATTTAATAAGCCTCAAATTAACCTAAAAGTACTGGTAATTCCCACCAAATCATTTTTGATGCCCCCTTTATCTTTATTTGTATTAATAATAAATCAATTAATTAAGATCAAATATTCTTAGTATCATATTTGTTACACATTCTTATTACATACACAATCTATTTAAAATTAATAATCTAAAGAGATACAATTTAAATATTCAAATTACTAAAAATATAAAAAGCTCTAATTAATCATGTTCATTCTTACCCAACATAATCAATTAGAGTTTTACACATTTACCAAATTTTTATTTAACAATATTTCAATTAGGCCAATTAATAGTTAGCTTTCCATATCCATAATCATTCATATCTGCCTTGATTTTAGTAACTTTTTCTTTATCATTCTTAAATAATGATTTCATATAAATAGCATTTATTCTATATATCATCAAGTGAACATTTGATGATGTTGCATTCGTAATATAGTCAATTATTTCTTCTATATGATTACTATTTTTTCTCATTGGTATCTTTCTTTCATAACAGGTAGCTAAATAATTTTCAAATATTCTTAAATACCTTTCTAACATTAATTCAGTAATATTCTCATTTTTGACTGTAGCCAATAATCGTCCTATAAAAAAATTTAATTCATCTTGCGACCATAATGGCATCGTATTAGCAAAAAGCCTTAATGATTCTGGTCTTTTTGTCCATTTCTGTCCTTCATTAAATTCTATTTTTATTTTCTTTTTAATCCCGTTATCTATCTCATTTAGTTCATTTCTAAAATAAGCAATAGCTACCAACGTTCGTAATTTTATAATCCTATCTCCAGGAACATTCATAATTTTTTTACAGTTTAGTATTAAAGAATCAATATCTTTAGTACTAAATGCATAATCCATTCTTTCTTGCAACTTATTTATAACCCTTCTATTTTTAGTAATATAGGTATCTTGTATAAGTTGGCAAAAGTCATCAATTTCAATCTGATGTTTAAATAAGATTTGAAATAAACTTTCTGCATTAATCTTATTTTTCCCACTTTCAACTTTAGCATAAAAAGGTCTGCTAATAATCCCTTCACACATTTGTTGTTGTGTTAATCCGAGTTTTAGACGCTCTACACGTAATGCTTTTCCAATTTTCATAGAATTCCTCAGTAATATACTTAATATAAGATTTCTTCAAAAATATATAATAACTAATAATAATATTCTACTTCAAAAAAGATCTAATTTATAAATATTAATATGTGTAACTTACAAGCGAAATCAACAATTATTTTCATTTTGATCATAAAATTGTACTCTGCACACAAAAAAACGGGCTTAAAGCCCGTCATATCAACCTTTGTTTTGCCTCAAAAAATTTTTCTGTCACACAGTCTATTTTCGTGTGCCAAACTGTGTGTCAAATAATCATTTATACAAAAAAATTAACCTTAACTTATCTTCGTAAAACGTTGATAAATCAAGGTTAATCAATCTAAATGAAACTTTATAATGCTGACTAGAGGATTCGAACCTCCGACCTCATCATTACTAGTGACGTGCTCTGCCAACTGAGCTAAGTCAGCAACTCTTCGTTGTCTCACCCGACAACAGTATTAATTAAACCATATGAATTAGACTTGTGCAAGCCTTTTTTGCAAAAAAGTTCAAAAAAGTTTTCAAAACTATCAAATCACTGATTATACGGTAAAATGAATGTGTAGTTTTAATGAAATAAGGAGTGATTTTATGCAAACTCTAGCACCAATTCCAACTGAATTAGATTGGTTGCTTAGAATTATTGTTGCTGCTTTTTGCGGTGGGATTATTGGTTATGAACGTGCTATTCAACGAAAAAGCGCAGGAGTCAGAACACACATCGTAGTCGCAATTGCTTCTGCACTCTTTATGATCGTATCTAAGTATGGATTTACAGATCTTTTAAATATGCGCGATATTGCGCTTGATCCTTCCAGAATTGCCGCACAAATCGTTACTGGTATTTCCTTCATTGGTGCCGGTACAATTTTAGTTAGAAAAGAACAAATTTCTGGTTTAACCACCGCGGCTGGTGTCTGGGCAACTGCTGCTATCGGAATGGCTATCGGGGCTGGCATGTACTTCATTGGAATTCTTTCTACAGCCCTTCTCTTTGTGATTCAAATGCTCTTCCACGATGATGTGATCATCAGCAAGATCACACCTCATGTTCGCTTTAATATCCAAATTGAAGCCATTAACCAGCATCATATTTTATCTAAGATAAAAAAGGAACTTGAGGAAAACAAAGTTGAAAACATCAATATAAAAATTCTAGATGTTAGCGATGAAAGAATTGTATTCTACGTCGATGGCGTTATCAATAATAAAATTAATGAAAACAACATTGTGATGGCACTGCGCAAGTATCCTGATATTACTCGAATTAGTTACACACGCGGTGGACTTAACTAAATCTCGAGCAATTCTGCTTGAGATTTTCTTTTGAAGAAAGATCCTGTAAAATACATCAATATTAATACAGAAAGGACATATATATGTCAGGCACTCTTGATTATTTACGCTGGCGCGGTGACTTAACCTTCAAAGAAAAGCCTTTTAATAGCGTTGACGCGTCTTTATTTTCTTCTTTAATTTATTTACCAGTAGACAAATCAGCTAAGGGGCATACTTTAGCTGAAGTTGCAGAAAAACTGCGCGTTCTCCCATCTTTTCAAGTACAAATGCACGATGAGACAGGCGCACAAATTTGGCTTTTACCTAAAAGTCCACGCCTAGGCAACGTTGAAATCCTAAATTGGACCAATCGCTTAGAAAAAGATCCTTATCCGTTGCAATTTACTGCCGCTACTTTTCGTCTAAATGCCAATACTATTCTCATTGTTTATCGCGGCACCGATAGTTCTATCATTGGCTGGAATGAAGACATGACTATGAATTACATGCCTAAAATCTATGGTCAAGATGTCGCCACCGATTATCTTAGGGAAATGGCCGAAGAATTTCCTAATGATAAAATTTATCTTACTGGTCATTCAAAGGGCGGCAACTACGCAGAATATGCTCTAAGTGTCGTTGAACCTGAATTGCAGGATCGCATTATTAAAGCCATCAGTTTTGATGGTCCCGGCTTCTTTGGTGAAGTATGGCGTTCTCCCGGCTTTGTTCGTGCCCTACCTAAAATGAAGACATACCTACCTGAAGGATCTATTATTGGAGCGATGTTAGATCACCCTGAGCGAGTTTTAATTACTAAAAGCAATGCTTCTATGGTTCAGCAACACGATCCGCGCCGCTGGAGCGTTGGTCGCGATAGTTTCGTTTTAGCTGATGGTCTTACTTCTGGAGCCAGATCTTTGCGCCATTCTCTAATTGATTTCAATCACACAATTCCTGATATTCAACGAGGCGAATTGTGGGACACTATGTTTCAATCATTTGAAGAATTGAATATTACTGACGTCTTCCAAATAACTGCTCATAAGTTACTGGGAACTGTTCGCTTTAGCCGCGTAATTATGTCGCTTACCCCTGATACACGAAAATATATTTTGCACATGATCAACGAGATTATTAACGCAATTCGCGGAAACATTAGCTTACCATTTTCTGAAACAGATTTTGCTCTATATCCAAAAAGCAACGACTCAAATAAGAAGCCGATCTTTTACGAATTCTATGACACTTCAGTTCCAAGCATTTTGCCTGAAGAAATTAAAACTAGATTCAAGACTGAAAAAGATGCGGAAAACAAAAAATTAAAGTAAAAAAGTTTCACATGAAACAAAAAGGACATGCAAGTGCATGTCCTTTTTTAGTATTAAGTTTTTATTCAGTTTGTCGATTGAAAATACTCATGATGAATGAAACCAAAGCAACCAATATTATTGCTCCCAATATGGACGGCACTATTGCCATGCCAGCCATTTGGGGTCCCCATTCACCAAAGATTGCTTGTCCAAGAGTTGAGCCAACTAGCCCAGCTATCGTATTAGCTATAAAGCCCATCGACCCGCCTTTGCCAGTTATGAAACCAGCGGCTAGTCCTATTATGGCACCAACTATTAAAACCCAGATCCAATATAACATAGAATCACCTATTTTCTTTCCATGTAAGGTTTAATAAAACAAACTGCTATTTTAATGATCTTCAAGATCATCCTTTAACTTTTTAGCCTTTTCCTTTATTTTACCCTTAGCTTGTTGAGCTTTTCCTTGTACTTCGCGAGCCTTGTCGCCGGTAACTTTACCTTCGACCTCTTTCACTTTTCCGATAACCTTGTCTTTTAAGCCACTATCTGTTTTTTTCATAGGTAGGACTCCTTTCGGGAAAATAATGTGATAGGTTTTCTATGTTTTTAATATTACACTGATTTGTATCCGATTACGTCAAAAAAGGCTCGCCTTACGTCTTTCTTAACAAGTTGAGCCTTTTTGTTGCATATTTATTTTTGCTTCGTTTTTTACTTGAGCAAATTCTTAGCTAATTCAAAGTCGCCTAAGGTAGCTGAACCATTGTTAGCTACAGCTGGACGAACAATTAATTCATTTAAATCTGGAGTAGCTACATAGTTGTTGTTAAATTCGTCAAAAAACTTTCTTGCTTTAGTCAAATCGTCTTCGTTTAATACAGAACCACCCACGATCATCACATCTGGACGAGCAGTCATGTAAACGTTAAAGAGCATTTGTGCAATGTAGTATGCGGAATAAGTGAAGACCTTATTATCACGAGAAAGCTTTTCACCTGGGATACCAGTTCTGCCTTCAAGACTTGGACCAGCTGCCATCCCTTCTACACAAGCATCGTTGTGAAATGGACAGTGACCTTCATAATCATCACCTGGGTAGCGACGGACAAGCATGTGTCCCATTTCAGGGTGGTTGTTAAGCCCAAGCATCTTTCCACCTTGAACGATACCGGCACCCACACCAGTACCTACAGTTGCATAGAAGTAACTCTTAGAATCGTCACGGCCGCGCGCAACATATTCACCATAGCATGATGCATTAACGTCAGTTGTCATTACTACAGGAATACCTAATTCTTTTTCAAAGAAGCCCTTAACATTAGTACCTGACCAACCTGGCTTTGGCGTATCCAAAATATAACCATAAGTTTTTGACTTAGGATTAATATCAATTGGACCAAAAGTACCAATGCCTAATGCATCAACTGGGTGCTTTTTAAAGAATTCTGCAGTCTTTTCCAAGGTTTCCTTATTGGTGGTAGTAGGAATACGGTCTCTTGCGACTTCCTTACCAGTTTCAACATCTTGTACTGCTACGATAAATTTAGTACCACCGGCTTCAATACTGCCGACATATTTCTTATCTGACATATTCTCATCCTTTTCGTAAAAATTTTTATCTCCAAATAGTTTTGTGCTGCACCTATTATAAAGAAAAAAGCCCTTATGTGTAAAGGCTTTCATGCATATGTAATTAAATTTCTTTACTTACGCATTATCTATGACTTCTTTTGAGTCAATTCCTTTGATGGGTTGACCATTTTCATCAAAATAATCATCCAACTCACGACACCAAATCATCGCCATAGTTCCTTGTCCAACGTGCACTCCAACGACTGGGCCAATGATGCTAGTATTGAATTCATACTTAGGGAACTTAGCTTGATAATCCTTGACCCACTCCGCTTTTTTATCTGGATCAAGCGAATCAAAAATCGTGCATTGAATCTTATATGGCATATTCTTAGTTAAATTATCAAAATCTGTTTGGATATGCTTATAAGCTCGCTTGGTTTGACGTTCTTTAGCAATTGCGGAAATGTGTCCTTCAGCTTGCACATCCATTGAAAGAATCGGCTTGATTTTTAATAAAGCACCTACAAAACTAGCTGCATTAGAAAGACGGCCCGTACGCTTCAAGTGGCTTAAATCGTCCACCATAAAGCGCACATCCATTGTTTTCTGCAAGTCAGTTAAATCATGCATGATTAAATCAACGTCTGCTCCGGCTGCGACAAGGCGTCCTGCAAGGATAGCATAATCTGCCTCACCAGCACACGTAATTTTGCTATCAAAAGGATGGACCTTAATTCTAGTTTCGGCTTCAGCGATACTATGCACAGTAGAATAGTAGCTTGAAATACCACTAGATAAGGTAATTACAATCACATCGGTGTAGCCCTCTTGGACATATTCATCAATCTTCTTTTGTAAATTACCGATTGATGGCTGTGAAGTAGTTGGCAAGTTCTTTTCTTCATTTAGCTTTTGATAAAACTCTTCGTAACCAATATCAATCAGATCACGGTATGTTTTATTATTCCAAATAATAGGAATAGGCAAAACATCGATATGGTATTTTTCCTGTTGTTCTTTAGTTAAATAAGCTGAACTATCAGTTAAAACGGCGATTTTCATATTTTTTCTCCTTTGTTAATTATTTTAACCGATGTATCACGCACAAGAAAAGACCCACTTTTTACCAAAGCGAGTCTTTTCAATGCAGGCATTATTTGCCAGTTGCTTTATTAACAATCTTTTGATAATTACGCAAGCCATCAAAATCAGAATCTTTAGCATCTACATAACCATAGTGGTTATAGATACTTTCAATGATCTGCTTACCCTTCTTGGATTTGGCAATGTTTTTAAAAGCCTTAGCCAATTTAACCCTGAACTTCTTAGGCATGTCTTTTCTAACTGCGATGGTGTCGTTAGGAATCCACTTAGTGAAGTAGATTGGCACAACGTCAGTCATTGCCTTCTTATCGTCTTGAGCTGCGATGTTACGTGCATCTGAGAAGACGAATGCAGCATCAACGTCACCGTTCAATACTGAAAGAACTTCTTGATCATCACCTTTGATGTTAACAAGCTTACATTCCTTAGTAACATTTAAGCCCTTCTTGTAAAGTTCCGCAACTGGGTAAACGTAACCGGATGAAGAACTTGGATCACCAATAGCAATCTTTTTACCTTTAAGGTCCTTCCATGACTTGATTTTAGAACCCTTCTTAACCACGATCATACCGCGGTATTTGTGCATCAAAGTGTGGTTCATCTTACCAGATGGTTCATCATAGCCGTAACGTTCAGCTTGTAAAAGTACGTCCGCAATTCCGCGTTTATGAGCAAGGATGTAAGAATATGGTGGCATGAAACCAACGTCAACTTTCTTAGATGACATAGCTTCAACCAAACCACTGTAGTCTGTAGAAACTGTTACGTGAACTGGAATATGCAATTGCTTTTGTAAAAGCGTTCCAAGTGGCTTGGCCTTAGCTTCCATCTTGTTAGCTTGAGTACTTGGTACGAATTCGACATTCAATTCTTTTGGTTCATTTGATGAAGATGAACTACTCTTTTGATTGTTCGAACATGCCGCAAGTGAAACAGTAGCTAAAACTGCTAAAGCTCCAACTAATACTTTTTTTAACTTCATAAACCTGAAATTCCTCCAAAAAATTAATTAATAGGTTTCATCACATAAATAGGTATAACAGAAAAAATGCTAGATTTCAATATAAAATACGAATTATATTATTTATATTTATGGCCATTGTTCTGATATTTATTTTATATTTGCTGTGATATCAACGTTCATCATTTAATATTCGGATTTTGAATATTCTTAATAAATAAAAAAGCACATGCTTTTAACATGTGCTTAATTGCCATCAGGATCATCATGAGCATAATCCAGGTTCGAGAAGCGGTTATATGGCTTCGAGAACATTAATTTAACAGTCCCACGACTACCTGAACGGTTCTTTTCAATAATTACTTCAACTTCACCGTTATCGTCTTCTGCTCCGACTTCACTACTGCTACCGCTATTTTCATTATCTTCGGGTTCATCGCGGTAATAGTCATCACGATATAAGAAAGATACAATATCGGCATCCTGTTCAATTGACCCAGATTCACGAATATCGGACAATACAGGCCGTTTATCCTGCCTCTGCTCAACCGACCGTGATAACTGGGAAAGGGCAATAACGGGCACGTGAAGTTCCTTAGCCAGCTTTTTCAATTGACGTGAGATTGCGGAAACTTCTTGTTGCCGTGATTCACTACGTGGACCTTCAATCAGCTGCAGGTAGTCGATTACAATTAGCCCCAGATTACCTTTTTCTTTGGCTAATCTTCTGGCTTTTGCACGGATTTCACTCATTTTAATACCCGGAGTATCATCGATAAAAATATCCGTGTTAGCAAGCGAGCCTGACGCAATTACTAACTTGCGCCATTCTTCTTCATCCAGCTGACCTGTTCTTAAATGCTGAGAATCTATTAGTCCTAAGGATGCTAACATTCTTTGAACTAACTGTTCTCCACTCATTTCTAGAGAAAACATCGCCACGGTTTTATCCGTATGCAGCCCCACAAACTGTGCCACATTCAATGCAAATGACGTCTTACCTACACCAGGCCTTGCAGCGATAATGATCAATTCATCATCATGAAAACCAGTCGTCATCTTATCCAGCTCAGCGAATCCTGTTGGCAATCCTGTAACCATGTTGCCGTCATCAGGGATATTATTAATATCCTTAATAGTGGAATTAACGATTTCTTTGATTGTTCTGAAACCACCACTATTATTTTCTGATGAGACATTCATAATTTCGCTTTCCGCGTCATCAAGAATATCAGTTACATCATCTGAACCATCAATTGCGTTAGAAATAATCTTTTGACTAGCAGAAATCAGTCTGCGCAATAACGCCTTTCGGTGCACAATTTGCGCATAGTAAGTAACGTGCGCGGCGGTAGGCGTTGCCAGTGCTAATTCTGAAACATAACTAATCCCACCAATGTCATCTAGCTGATTTCTCTTATTTAGTTCATCTTGAAGAGTCAGCGGATCAATTGCATCCCCGCGATCTGACAAATCCAGCATCGCTTGATAGATGATCTGATTTGCTCTTTCATAAAAATCTTCCGGTTGAACTACCGCACTCGCATCAGCAATTGCTTCTGGATCAATAAAAATCGCGCCCAGAACAGCCTTTTCGGCATCTGAGTCGTGTGGAATTTGTTGAGAAACAATATTATCCATCAATCACAACCACTTTTTATCAAAAATAAAATTAGTCTTGTTCAGTAACGTGTACACGAATAGTAGCTTCAACACCCTTGAACAACTTAGCGTGAACATTAGTGTAACCTAAAGTCTTGATTGGTTCTGGCAAGTTCAACTTGCGCTTATCAACCTTGATACCATATTGCTTTTCAAGGCCTTCTACAATCTTCTTGCTTGAAATTGAACCAAACAAACGTGAATCTGTACCAGCCTTTGACTTGAAGTTAACGATTGTATCGTCTTTTTCAAGCTCTGCCTTAATCTTTTTAGCTTCTGCCTTTTCAGCTTCGTAAGCAGCCTTTTCGTTAGCTTCTACACGCTTTAAGGTATTCATGTTACCCTTGGTAGCTGCCTTAGCCAAGCCACGCTTGATTAAATAGTTTTGTGCATATCCATCTGGAACTTCCTTAACTTGTCCACGCTTGCCACGACCTCTAACGTCTTGTGTAAAAATAACCTTCATTTTGTTCTCCTTTATTCATTTTCCTTTTCGTATTCATCAATTGCTTGAAGCAATTTTGCTCTTGCTTCTTCAATAGTAACACCTTTAATCTGAGTAGCCGCATTAGAAAGATGGCCGCCACCGCCCAGCTTTTCCATAATAATCTGCACATTAATCTTACCCATTGAACGTGCAGAAATACCGATAGTGTCTGGAGTGCGCCGAGTAATGGCAAAACTAGCACCCACATTTTCCAAATCAAGTGCCGTATCAGCTGCTTGAGCCGTGATAATTGGATCGATAATCTTATCATCAGGTCCACACAAAACAGCCATATGCGGCTTTACCATCTTCAATGTAGCAACCAAATGTGTTCTCTCAAGGAAACTATCAATATCTTCCTTGAGCAGTGAACTTACCACAGCTGAATCAGCGCCGATTGACCGCAAGTAACTTGCGGCATCAAAGGTTCGAGTCCCCGTTCTAAGCGAGAATTCTTTAGAATCAACTACGATACCGGCAAGCATTGCAGTTGCTTCTAGATCTGTTAAAACTTGCTTGCCTTGCGCTGGCTGTTGATACTCGATCATTTCAGTAACCAACTCACAGGCTGAAGAAGCATATGGTTCAACATAGGTAAGCATTGGATTCTCTGGGAACTCTTCACCACGTCTATGGTGATCAATTACGATAATTCTATTCTTCAAACGATCATACAAGGCTTGAGAATAAGTAATTGAATACTTAGAGTGATCAACCATAACCAACATTGATTTATCAGTTGCTTCAGCTAGAGCCTCCTCAGGACTGATAAAAATATCTTTATCCTGATTCTTCTGTTGCATTCTGATCACTAAGCGCCCTACGTCATAATTTGTTTTATTAGTATCTAAAACAAAATTAGCTTTTACGCCATGAAGGCGAGCCAACTTTACGACACCAATACCACTACCAACTGAGTCCATGTCTGGACGCTGATGTCCAACGACGAAAACACGGTCCGCATCTTTGAATAGTTCACTAATTGCTTGAGAGACCATTCTAGCTCTGACTCTAGTTCGCTTCTCCATTGGGTTGGATTTACCACCATAAAAGCGTGCATCCTTGCCCGGTTGACGAAGTACAACTTGATCCCCGCCTCGACCTAAGGCTAAATCAAGATTAGATTGTGCCTGGTTGGCAATTTCAGAGAGTGAATCGGAGCCGAAGGCAATCCCGACTGACAAGGTAAGCGGAGTGTTGTTACGGCTAGTTTCTTGTCGTACTTTATCTAAGACAGAGAACTTATCCTTTTCCATCTCAGCTAAATCTTGCATATGTACTAGCAGTA
Source organism: Lactobacillus sp. UMNPBX4 (assembly GCF_002554115.1). Classification (NCBI taxonomy): domain Bacteria; kingdom Bacillati; phylum Bacillota; class Bacilli; order Lactobacillales; family Lactobacillaceae; genus Lactobacillus; species Lactobacillus sp. UMNPBX4. The sequence continues at coordinate 27,750 of NZ_PCZF01000016.1, read as the reverse complement.
AAAAGTGATCTTCATCGATCCGCTTTAAATATGCCTTAAACTTCTTAGCATAATTACTTAACGTGTTTTGTACATATGAACTCATGCTGGTCAGTTCCTGATCATGCATTGTTTCGCTTAACTCATCATAATTATCAATAAAGATCTGTCCAATAGCCAGACGCTCAGCTTCATACTTATCTTCGATTTTTGCATAACGCGTAATATCTAGCAGATAAATTACGCCCAAATCATCTTGGACCACCATTTCAAAACGGTGTCCATCCCAATTAACTATATGGTTTTCTGAGGTTTTAGCTTCAATCGCTTCATTCAACAATTTATTCAGATCTGGATCTACAGCTTCAATTGTGTGACCTACTAAATCCGTATCTTTAAGATACAATTGCAAATAAGGATTCACCCATTGAATCTGATGATCAGAATCATAGAGCAAAATACCGAGTGGCATCTTGATCATGGCTTCTTGCTCACTACGTTTTATTCGGTAAGACAGATTAACGGCAAAATTAGTTGCCTTACCTGCCAAAATGTAGGTTCCATAAATGGCAAAAGCAACAGACATAATAAAAATTAGCACCATTGCTAAACCAAATAATGGACTCATAATCATCGCAATAATACTTCCCACTAAAGAAAGTACTAAAATGATTACTACGGAAGCTGTTAATCGCGAATCTTTAATAAATTCAGGCAATTCAAGCTTACGTAAAAAATCTTTCATGAAGATCCTTCCTATTACAAGGTAAAATATATCAGTATCAATTATACATTATTACGCGTTATGAATGAAAAAATGGCACTAAAAAAGGGCAGGAAATAATCCTGTCCTTTTGGTTTGTATTCGATCTAATTTTAATTAGTCTTCAGCAACAAATGGTAACAAGCCCATGATACGAGCTCTCTTAATAGCATTTGCAACTTTACGTTGGTTCTTAGCACTAGTGCCAGTAACACGACGTGGTAAAATCTTACCTCTTTCTGAGATAAAACGTTTCAACAGATCGACATCCTTGTAGTCAACGTAATCGATGTGGTTAGCTGCAATGTAGTCAACCTTACGACGACGACGGCCGCCTCTTCTTTGTTGAGCCATGTTCTAGAATCCTTTCTTTAAATATTTTTAGAATGGAAGATCATCATCAGAAATATCAATCGGATCGCCAGATCCTGCGAATGGATCTTGAGCGTTGTTTGATTGATTATTAGTATTCTGAGTAGTATTTTGTGATCCACCATTATTTTGGAAGTTGTTAGTGCTTGGAGCACCAGCATTTCCAGTATTTGGTGTATAACCACCATTTTGACCGCGGGCTTCACGATCCTTGCGTGATTCGAGCAATGCGAAGTTATCAACAACAACTTCAGTTACATATACTCTTTGCCCATCTTTATTGTCATAACTTCTGGTTTGAATACGGCCATCAATACCAACTAATGAACCCTTTGAAGTAAAGTTACAGAAGTTTTCTGCAGATTTTCTCCAAATTACACAGCTGATAAAGTCCGCGCCCCTCTCACCTTGGCTATTTGTAAATTGACGGTCAACAGCAAGAGTAAACGTAGCAACCGAGATTCCACTCCCAGTAGTACGCAATTCAGGATCACGTGTTAAACGGCCAACAAGTACAACTCTATTAATCATACTTATGTCCTTCCTTTCCTAAATCACGAAAACAATAAATTAAAATTACTTGTCTAACTTAACGGTCATTGAACGTAAGATAGCGCTGTCAATCTTTGACAAACGGCTAAATTCGTTAACTGCGTCAGCGTTGTCAGCAGTGAAAGTCATAATGTGGTAAGTACCTTCACGATACTTATCAATTTCATATGCGAAACGACGCTTGCCCCAGTCTTTGGATTCTACCATAGTACCACCGTTATCAGCGATAACCTTGTCGTAGTTTTCTACGAGGGCCTTCTTTGATTCTTCATCAACATCAGGCTTGATAATGTAAGTTACTTCGTACTTTGTAGTTGCCATGACTAATGCACCTCCTTTTGGACTATATGGTTCTTGCTAAAATCAAGAACAAGGAGTAATTGAAATATTACTCGCAATTTCTAATTCTAGCATATAAATAAAAAATTACCAAACAGTTTTTCACGTGATCCTAAATAGTTTTTTACTGTTCATTATTTATTACGCAAAAAAGTTTGATAATTTTTTTAAAACTTCAAATTTTTTGATTTTTTAATTAATTACTCATTATCGTCATTGTCATCTTCATCATCAACTTGATCTTGATCAGCTTCAGATGGAACAATGGTCAAACTTGCGACTTGACTATCGTCGTTAACTTTAATCAAGCGAACACCCATAGTACTACGTCCAGTTTGAGAAACATCCTTTGTCTTAAAGCGGATCATAATACCATCAGTAGTGATAACCATGATGTCCTTGCCCTTACTAATAACGATTACGCCAGCAAGTAGGCCATTCTTTTCAGTGATATTAGCAGTCTTGATACCTTTACCACCACGGCCCTTAACTGGATATTCTGCAGCTGGAGTACGTTTACCGTAGCCTTTTTCAGAAATGACTAATACCTGGTCGTCTGCACCTAATACACCAGAACCAACTACATAATCATGATCACGTAAGTTAATTCCGCGTACACCCGCAGCAGTTCTACCCATAGCACGAACGTCGCTTTCCTTGAAGGTAACGGCATAACCCGAGTGAGTACCGATCAAAATGTTTTGGTTGCCATCAGTGGTCAAAACGTTGCTCAATTCATCCCCATCACGGAGAGTAAGGGCAATCAAACCACTGTTTCTAATGTTAGAAAATTCGCTAACGTGGGTACGCTTAACTGTTCCCATCTTGGTGATAAAGAACAAGTAGTTATCATCCGCATTTTCAGGAATGTTGATAACTGTTTGAACCTTTTCGCCCTTCTCTAATTGGAGCAAGTTAACTACTGGCAATCCCTTGGCCATACGACCATATTCTGGAATTTCATATGCCTTCTTTGAGTAAACTTTACCCGCATTAGTAAAGAACAAAAGCATGTCATGTGTACTTGAGTAAATTAAGTGTTCGATAAAGTCACCATCTTGAACACCCATACCCTTAATACCTTTACCACCACGGTTTTGGGTCTTAAATTCTTGAATTGGCATTCTCTTGATGTAACCATTGTGAGTTACAGTCAAAAGAATATTTTGTTTTTCAATTAAATCTTCATCTTCAATTGAAACAACTTCGCTAGCACCAATTTCGGTTCTACGCTTATCACCAAAGCGCTTTTGGATATCTAATAATTCATCATAAATAATCTTATCGATCCGTTCAGGCTTAGCCAAAATATCTTTGTAATCGGCAATCTTAGCTTGCAACTCTCTATATTCGGCCTCAACCTTATCTCGTTCCAAGCCTGTTAAACGTACAAGACGCATATCCAAAATTGCTTGAGATTGCTTATCATCAAGACCGAAGCGACTAATTAAAGTTGCCTTAGCGATATCACTTGATTGACTGTTACGGATAATATGAACAATTTCATCAATATTATCTAGAGCAATTCGCAACCCTTCAAGAATATGGGCTCTAGCCTCAGCCTTAGCTAATTCGAACTTGGTTCTACGAGTTACAACATCTTCTTGGTGGTCCAAGTAATATTGCAACATTTGCTTCAAAGTTAAGAAGTGTGGTGCACCATCAACAATGGCAACCATGTTCATGCCGAAGTTAGCCTGCATTTGAGTTTGTTTGAACAAATTATTCAAAACAACACTGGCACTGGCATCCCTACGAATATCAATAGTAATTCGCATACCAGTCTGGTCAGATTCATCACGAACACCAGTAATTCCATCGATGATCTTTTCACGTGCTAAGTCAGCAATCTTCTTAACTAATTCAGCCTTATTAACCATGAAAGGAATTTCGCTAACAATAATTCTTTCACGGCCACTCTTTTCTGTTTCGATATTCGTTTTGGCACGTACAACGATGTTGCCCTTACCAGTTTCATAAGCACGATAAATTCCACCGCGACCCATAATAATTCCACCAGTTGGGAAATCAGGGCCTGGAATAACCTTCATCAAATCCTTAGTAGTGGCATCAGGATTTTTCATCAACATGTGCAAACCACTAATTACTTCGCTCAAGTTATGAGGTGGGATATTAGTTGTCATACCAACAGCAATACCGTTAGCACCGTTAACTAACAAGTTAGGAATTCTAGCTGGCAATACTACTGGTTCATTTTCAGTATCATCATAGTTTCTTTGCCAGTCGATTGTGTTTTTATTGATATCACGAAGCATTTCAACAGCGATTTTGCTCATTCTTGCTTCGGTATAACGCATTGCGGCTGGTTCGTCTCCATCAACAGAACCGAAGTTACCGTGACCATCAACTAACATGTAACGGTATGAAAAGTCTTGTGCCATGTGCGCCATAGCTAAATAAATTGATGAGTCACCGTGTGGGTGGAATTTACCCATAACTTCCCCAACAATTCTGGCACTTTTCTTGTATGGCTTATCAGGCGTAACACCTAATTCGCTCATTCCATAAAGAATACGACGCTGTACAGGCTTCAAACCATCGCGAACATCAGGCAAAGCACGAGCTACAATAACTGACATTGCATAGTCCAGGAATGAACTACGCATCATGCTAGTTAAATCGACGTTTCTAATTCTACGATCTTGAGTTTGATTATCGTCCATCTAACCTCTCCTATGCATCCAAATTTTCAACATATTTAGCATTCTTTTGAATAAAGTCACGTCTTGGAGCAACTTCATTACCCATTAAAAGTTCAAAGACTGCATCCGCATCCTTGGCATATTCAGGACTTACTCGATCCAAACGTCTATTTTCTGGATTCATAGTAGTTTCCCATAATTGTTCTGGGTCCATTTCACCTAACCCCTTGTAACGCTGTACAACTGGCTTAGGACTTGGTTGCAAACTACCTAAGTAATCATGCAATTCTTCATCAGTATCAAGATATTTAATTACCTTACCCTGACGAACCTGATACAGAGGTGGACGAGCGATGTATACATATCCCTTTTCAATCATTGGACGCATGTAATTGTAAAACAGCGTCAAAAGCAAAGTTCTAATGTGAGCACCGTCGACATCGGCATCAGTCATGATAATTAACTTATGGTAACGAGCCTTAGACACATCAAAATCTGCACCAAAGCCTGTACCCAAAGCTGTAAATAAAGATCTGATTTCTTGGTTAGCTAAAATACGATCCATTGAAGCTTTTTCAACGTTCAAGATCTTACCTCTGATTGGCAAAATTGCTTGGGTCAAACGAGATCTACCTTGTTTTGCTGAACCACCGGCTGAATTACCCTCAACGATAAATAATTCAGAAATACTTGGATCATTACTGGTATTGTCAGCTAATTTACCTGGCAAGTTTGCAATTTCCAAACCGGACTTTTTACGGGTAACTTCACGCGCACGCTTAGCAGCTGTTCTAGCACGTTCAGCAAGTTGTCCCTTTTCCACAATCTTGCGTCCAACAGATGGATTTTCCATTAAGAAACGGCTAAAAGTCTCAGAGAATGACTTATCTACTGCTGTTCTAGCATCTGAGTTACCCAACTTAGTCTTGGTCTGACCTTCAAACTGAGGACTTGGGTGCTTAACTGAAACAACAGCTGTCATTCCTTCACGGATATCTTCACCAGAAAGATTGTCATCCTTATCCTTTAAGATCTTAGCCTTGTGCGCATAGTCGTTGACTACACGAGTTAAAGCAGTCTTAAAACCAGCCTCGTGCATCCCACCTTCATAGGTGTGGATATTATTAGCGAAAGTCATCAAAGTGGTCTTATAGCCATTTGTATATTGCAAAGCAACTTCCACATCAATACCGTTATAAGTACTTTCAACATAGATTGGTTCATCAAATAATACTTCTTGTCCTTTGTTCAAAAAGGCAACGTATTCTTTAATACCTCCTTCGTACTTGTATACGTCGGTTTCAGCACTATCTTTACGTTTATCAGTAAAAGTAAGCTTTAATCCCTTGTTTAAAAATGCAAGTTCACGAATTCTATTCTTTAAGATCTTGTCATCAAAAGTAGTAGTTTCAGTAAAAATATCAGGATCTGGATAGAAATGAACAATAGTACCATGTTGATCAAGTGGCACAGTACCAATTTGTTTCATATCATCCTTAACACGGCCGTGATCAAAATCAATGAAATACTTTTTACCATCACGCATGACAGTTACATCAAGCTTAGTGGACAAAGCATTTACAACAGATGCACCAACACCGTGCAAACCACCTGATACCTTGTATCCGCCACCGCCGAATTTGCCACCGGCGTGAAGTACAGTAAATACAGTCTCTAATGCTGGACGACCTGTCTTTTTCTGAATATCTACTGGGATACCACGACCATCATCTTGAACAGTAACACTACCATCCTCATTAACAGTAATTTCAATCTTGGTAGCAAAACCAGCAAGTCGTTCATCAATACTGTTATCAATAATTTCCCACACTAAGTGGTGCAATCCCTGAGAACTAGTCGAACCGATATACATACCTGGTCGCTTACGAACAGCCTCCAGGCCGCCTAAGACTTGAATTTGACTGGCATTATACTTGTCGGCCTCTTTTTCATATTTTTTGACCTTATCAAGATTTTTCTTTGAATTATCAGCCATTTAATTCTCCTTCTCAAAACTAATTTTGCCAGATTGAATGTGGTACACACGTGGCTTCTTAATTATTTCCCAGGAAATTCCTTCCAGATCTGTTGTAGTGATAAAGGTCTGAGTCTTTCCATGAATATAATTAAGGAGTGCACTTTGACGAGTGTGATCTAGCTCACTCATCACATCATCTAATAACAACAATGGATATTCATCAGTTAATTGATGGATCAACTGAATTTCTGCCAACTTTACACTTAAAGCAATGGAACGTTGCTGTCCCTGGGAAGCATATAAATGGGCATTTTTACCATCGAGCTTAAACTCAATATCGTCTCGGTGCGGTCCAGACGTAGTAGTACCCTTCCGCATTTCAATCGCTTTATTGCGTTCAAAGTTTGCTAGTATTTTTTGATAAATCTCTTCAACAGTATCATCCGCTTCAATAGTAGAAACAGATGGGTGGTACGCTATTGCTAGCTTCTCACCACCCAAACTGATATGTGCATATGCATCGCTAGCATAGTGACTTAAATATCGCAAAAACTTAAAACGACGAAAAATCACTTCTGCAGCAATACCTGCAAGCTGATCTGACAATACATCTAAAAAGACCTGATCATTTGTTTTTCCTTTGGTAAGTTGCTTTAAATAATTATTTTTTTGAAGCAAAACTTGCCGATACTTACTAGCAAAGTATAAATATTCCGCATTTATTTGACCGAATTCTTGGTCCATAAATCTTCTCCGCAAGGCTGGAGCACCCTTTATCAACTCCAAATCCTCCGGAGAAAATAAAATTGCATTTAATTGGCCAACGTACTTCGATAACTTAGCTTGCTCAACACGATTAATCCATACTTTTTTACCCTTTTGGGTGATCAAAACACGCAATGTTAGATCAACCTGGCTTTTTTGCACATGACCAAGCAAATTGGTGTATTCGCCACCAAAACCTATTAATTCTTTATCAGAATTGGTTCTATGGGATCTAGTCAACGCTAAAAAATAGATTGCTTCCAAAAGATTGGTTTTTCCCTGCGCATTTTTGCCAATAAAAATATTGACGTTAGGATCAAAATCGATATCAAGCTTTTTTAAATTACGAAAATTTTGAACTACAAAATGATCAAGATACATTACTCTTCCCGCCGAAATTCATATTCTTGCCCATTAACTAGCAAATGATCTCCAACGCGAATTTTTTTACCTCTACGATTCTCAAGTGCTCCATTTAAAGTTACTGGATTATCTTGGAGATAAAATTTAGCTTGCCCGCCTGACGAAACAACGCTCTCTTCTTTAAGGAATTGCCCTAAAGTTATACAGTCGCCAACAATTGTAAAATATTTGATGATGTTCACCTTCAATACTCTTTTTACCTATATAATTATATTAGTTTTCATAACAAATAACAAACTTAAACCGCTATTTAAGGCGTTTTCTGCGTTTTTTTTGCAAATAACCTGATCACACTATCCCGAATAAAAAATACTAGAGCATCGATTTTTAGCATTTAACAGAAAAACAAATAAAAACTGCCCACGATGGGGCAGTTTTTTAATACCTAAATTTTGTGTACTTAATTAGTAGGTTCTAACTGGTGTAATTAATTGAACAAATTCAATATCATCTTTATCTGGATTAATGACGAATGGACGCAGTGGCTTAGTAAAACTCATTACTACAGAATCGGTAATAGAAGCTCTAAGTGCATCACGCATGTAATCAGGGTTGAATGAAATTTGTAAGTCATTTCCTTCCAAGTTCCTGAAACTTACATCTTCTTCTACATTACCAATTTCTGCGGATTTACCAGATAACTTTGCAGTTTGGTTCGTAGTATCCAAAGTTAAAGTTACTACGTTATTGCGGCCCGCGTGTGTTAACAAACTTGCACGTTCAAGTGCACTAGATAATTCTGAAATATCAAATTCAACACTAGTAGTTTTTTCAGTTGGAATTAAACGATCAGTGTCAGGATAATTGCCATCAAGCAAACGTGAATAGAATGAAAGATTGCCAATTACAAACAATGCTTGGTTATCACCAGGGCAAATTTTTACTTCTGGATCAGTTTCTCCAATAATTCTAGCTAATTCTTGCAAACTTTTACCAGGGATAATCAGATCGGTTTCTGCTTGAGGTCCGTTTTCTAAAGTAATAGTTCTCTGTGATAAACGGTGAGAATCAGTTGCGACTGCCTTAATGTTGGTTGGATTAAAGAAGAAACGAACACCTGTAAGAATAGCTCTCGTTTGATCGTTAGATGTAGCAAATTGCGTTTCATTAATAATTTCACGGAAAGTTTTGCCAGAAATAGTAAATGCGGCATTATCAGGGATTTCAGGTAAACGTGGATAATTATTTGCATCTAAGCCATTAATTGTAAATTCACTATTTTCAGATACGATTTGAGTTTGGAAACTTTCTTTTACTTCAAATGAAAAGTCTTTACCTGGTAATTTCTTAACAATTTCACTGAAGAATCTAGCAGGCAGAACAATTGAACCTGTAGATTCCACATTTAAGTCTTCGTTTACAGGTATCTTTATTTCAATTGAAATGTCTGTATCGCTACCTGTTAAGGTTAATTCTGTTTCAGTCAAGTCCAACTTAATACCACTAAGAATAGGAATAGTTGCTCTTGAGGAAATAGCCCGCATTACATTGTTCAAGTTTTCTATAAACAGATTACGATTAATTGTAAATTTCATTGTTGTCCTCCTAAGTTATTTATATTAATTATATATTTAATTAGTAGTAGTAGGGCCTGTGAATTTTGTTGAAAACTCAGTAGAAGCCTTAAAATAACGGAATTTAAACGGTTAAAAACTATGTGTAAAACTCTTAAAGTTATCCACAGTGGATAATTAATGCTCAAGCATTTGTTTCAAATCAAACACAGCACTTTTTATTTCTGTATCCGTTTTTATTTGCTTATCGATTTTATCATATGCATGCATTACCGTGGTATGATCTTTGCCGCCAAATTCTTGTCCAATTTTTGGTAGACTAGCATCAGTTAACTCACGAGATAAGTACATCGCTATTTGCCTTGGTACTACAATCTGCCGTACACGCTTTTTACCCTTTAATTCGGCAGTTGAAGTTTGGAAATAATTTGCGACTACTTCCTGGATTTTAGATATCTGTAACCCGCGATTTTTTTGGACTAATTTTAGATCAACAAGAGCCTCTCGAGCTAAATTTGTATTTATGTCTGCTTTTTCAATAGTTGCATATGCTTGAACTTTAACAAGTGCACCTTCAAGTTCTCTAATATTAGTGTCTACTTGTGAGGCTATGTAATCGAGAGTGTTGTCATCAATGACTAAGCCCTCTGCTTCTGCCTTCTTGCGTAAAATTGCAATTCGTGTTTCAAGATCTGGAGGTGTAATTTCAACCTGTAACCCCCATGTAAATCGAGAAACTAAACGCTCGGACAAATCGGAAATTTCAGTTGGTAAGCGATCACTGGTCATCACGATTTGCTTTTGATCATTATATAGAGTCTCAAAGGTATGGAAGAATTCTTCTTGAATACCTTCTTTTTTTGCAAAAAATTGAATATCGTCGACTAACAGCAAGTCACAAGTTCTGTATTTTTCGCGGAATTGGTCTTGCGTTTTATTTTTTATGGAATTAATAAAATCATTAACGAAAGTTTCACTCTGTATATAGACTACTTTTGCATTAGGACGTTCGGCTAACATTTGGTGACCGATTGCCTGCATTAAGTGTGTTTTTCCAAGACCAACACCACCAAAAATAAAGAGTGGATTGTAAAAGCTACCAGGACTGTCTGCTACAGCCAATGCGGCGCCGGCAGCTAATTTGTTTCCCTCACCTTGAACGAAATTATCAAAGGTATATTTTTCGTTTAATTTTAAATTTTTGGTGAATTGTCTAGGTGCTCTTTTTTCTTGTTGTAGTTGAATATCATGTTTGGGCTCGGGTGTGACGATCCGTTCAGGACTTTCGTTATTTTCAGTTATCTGAAATACAGGTAATATTTCAATTCCGGCGTAACCATAGGCCGATTGAATCAGTTGTGAAGATAAATTTTTCTCCCAATACCCCTTTGCAACAGGATTTTGAACTAAGATTTTCAATTCATGTGTATTTTTATTGTAAGAAATAGGCTTAGTATTTTTAAACCATGCATTATAAGCAACTTCATTAAAACGAGCCCGCATCTCATCGTTAAAATGTTGCCAGAATTTTTCAATGTCGAACAATGTGCATTCCCCCAATAGTAAAAAGCACATTAAGTGTATCATTTTATATAAAAGTTTTCCACAAGAGTAAAAGTAATTAACATGATTAACAGCCTGTGGATTATTTTAATACTAATATGCACATTTTGACATGATACAAATCAAAAGGTTAATTTATGCACAGTTGACATGTGGATTACTTTTGCTATTGTAGCAATAATTTAAGCGCATTACCATATGCGTTATCCACATGGTGTGAATTTAATTTTTAACACCCTGTGGGATGTGGAAAACATTGGGAATTATCTTGTGAATTATTTCGTGTGAAAAAATATTTATTTTTTTATCCACATAAAAATGCTGTTTAAGGGATTTATTTTTGAATGAATCATGAATGCTTTTTTAAATAAATACTTGGTTTTTGCGGCTATTCGTGCTATTCTTAATAAGAAATTGTGTATTTAGCACAAAGATTTTATGGAGGTGCAGTTTACAATGACAACTAAGAGAACTTACCAACCTAAGAAGCGTCACCGTTCACGTGTTCATGGTTTTATGAAGCGTATGAGCACATCAAATGGCCGTAAGGTTTTAGCAAGACGCCGCGCAAAGGGTAGAAAAGTCTTATCTGCTTAAACCACTGAATCCCAGTGGTTTTTTTAGTCTACATAGAGTGGAATGAAACGTTTTGAGAAAGTCTTATCGAGTAAAATCTGAAAAAGATTTCCAGCAAGTTTTCGAGTCTGGTAATTCAGTAGCTAACCGTGCTTTTGTCATCTATAAGGTAGAAAAAGCAGAAAACAGGCACTTTCGTGTAGGTATTTCTGTTGGCAAGAAGGTTGGGCATACTGCAGTTGCACGTAATCGACTCAAGCGTTATATTCGGGCCGTAATTGATGAAAAAAAGTTGGAGATTGATCCACATGCTGATTTTTTAATCATTACCCGGCCTTATGCTCGTAATTTTGATATGGTCAAAGTACGAAAAAACTTGCTTCATGCATTAGCTTTGGCTCATATTATTGAAGAAATGCCAGATGAAGTTGAGGAAAATTAGATTGAAGGACATTCTGACCAAGAGAAATGTCAAACGTCTTATTGCCGTTTTAGCTTTGATTACACTTGCTGTCGTTTTGACAGGATGTGCGACTCAAGGTGCAAACGGTCATGTTGCACCAGTTTCACATAACAGTGGCAATTGGTGGGACAGATGGATTGTTTATTACATGTCAGCTTTCATTTTGTGGTTAGCTAAGTTAATGGGCAATAGCTATGGATGGGCAATTATTGTCTTTACCATTATTGTTCGTGTTATCTTGTTGCCTTTGAATGCTATTTCTATTCGAAGCACAACAAAGATGCAAGGCATTCAACCACAAATTAATGAGTTACGTAAGAAATATCCAGGACGTGACACTGAATCAAGGACACTATTACAACAAGAAACTAATAAACTATATAAGGAAGCAGGAGTAAATCCGTATACTGGATGTTTACCCGTTTTGATCCAATTGCCTGTTATGTATGCTTTGTATGGCGCGATTTTACGTACGCCACAGTTGCAAACTGGTCGCTTTTTGTGGATGGATTTGAGTAAACCGGATCCTTATTACATAATGCCGATCTTGGCAATGGTTTTCACTTTCTTGTCTACCTACATTAGTCAGTTAGCTACGCCTAAGTCAGCTCAAAATGGGATGACAAAGGTAATGACTTACGGAATGGCAATCATGGTAGGTGTAATGGCATTGAACTTCCAATCAGCAATTACACTTTACTGGGTTATTTCCAACTTATTCCAGGCAGTTCAGACCTTTATCTTGCAAAATCCTATTAAATTTAAGAGAGAGCAAGAGGCTAAGGCAGAAGCCGAGCGCGAACGTAAACGTAAGATAAGAAAAACTTACAAGCGTTTAGGACGCAAAAAGAGATAAAAAGAATATCAATCTAAAATGATTTTTAGATAAAGTAGTCAAAGTGCTTTATCCATCATGTTTATTCGTGGTGGTATAATGCACTTTTTTTATTAAGAAAAGGTGAAATTATGGCTCAAACTTTAACAGAGTTCGATACAATTGCTGCAATTTCCACCCCTATTGGCGAAGGCGGAATTTCCATTGTACGGATGTCGGGTGAAGATGCAGTTAAAATTGCTAATGAAGTTTTTAAAGGTGCAGATTTGACTAAAGTACCAACACATACTATTCACTATGGTCATATTATTGATCCTGATACTGGTAAAACTATCGATGAATCAATGGTCACAGTATTGCGTGCGCCCAAGACTTTTACGCGTGAGGATATTGTTGAAATCAATTGTCACGGTGGGATCGTAGTTACAAATCATATTTTGCAACTTTTATTAAGTCATGGCGCTCGTATGGCTGATCCGGGTGAATTTACTAAGCGTGCCTTTGTTAATGGCAGAATTGATTTAACTCAGGCTGAAAGTGTGATGGACATTGTTCGTGCTAAAACAGATAAAGCACGTCAGGTCGCTGTAGGGCAGCTTGCTGGGGGGCTTTTGCATAAAATTCAAGCTATGAGACAGGAGATTTTGGATACTCTGGCTAATGTAGAGGTAAATATTGATTATCCAGAGTATGATGCCGATACTGTTACTGCCAAGCAAATGTCTGATACTGCTAAATCAGTAATTAAGAAAATAGATCGACTGTTGAAGACTGCACAAGAGGGTAAAATCTTGCGTAATGGTCTTGCGACTGCAATTGTTGGACGCCCTAATGTGGGTAAGTCATCATTGCTTAATTATTTGACTCAAAGTGATAAAGCAATTGTAACCGATGTAGCCGGAACCACTAGAGATACCCTTGAAGAATATGTGTCTGTAAAAGGAGTACCGCTAGAATTAATTGATACTGCCGGAATTCACCATACAGACGATAAGGTTGAAAAAATCGGGGTAGAAAGATCAAAGAAGGCGCTAGATCGTGCTGATCTAGTACTTTTGTTGATAGATGCTAGTCAAGAATTAACAGCTGAAGATAGAGCTTTAATTGAAGAAACTAAGAACAAAAAGAGAATTATTGTCTTGAATAAGTCTGATTTAGGACAAAAGATAACAGTTGATGAAATGAAGAAGCAAACTGGCAGCGACGTTATTTTAACCTCAATTTTGAAAGAGCAAAATCTTGATAAATTAGAAGAATTAATCAATAAACTATTCTTTGCTGGTATCGAAAATTCTAATGATCAAGTAATGGTTACTAACCAGCGTCAAACATCACTTTTAGCTAAGGCTAAAAAAGAATTGCAGGATGTAGTGCAAGCAGTTGATGATGGCATCCCAGTAGATATCGCGCAAATTGATTTCACTGGAGCTTGGGATACTTTAGGCGAAATCACTGGAGAAAGCGCGCCAGATGAACTGGTAACGCAATTGTTTAGTCAATTCTGTTTAGGAAAGTAGGGGAAGAATATGATTAAAACATATGATTCAAATGAATATGATGTAATTATTGTTGGAGCAGGTCACGCAGGGTGTGAAGCAGCATTGGCAAGTGCACATATGGGGCAAAAGACCTTGCTTGTGACTATTGGTTTGGATATGGTTGCCTTTATGCCATGTAACCCATCAGTTGGTGGTCCTGCTAAAGGGACTGTGGTTCGTGAAATTGACGCTTTGGGCGGACAAATGGGTAAAAACATTGACGCTACTTATATTCAAATGAGAATGTTGAATACCGGTAAGGGTCCAGCCGTACGTGCTCTTCGTGCCCAAGCTGATAAGTGGCAATATCATGAGCATATGAAGGATACTATTGAAAATACGCCTAATTTAACTTTGCGTCAGGCAATTGTAGATCAATTAGTAGTAGAAGACGGCGTTTGCAAAGGTGTAATTACCAATACAGGTGCAAAATACCATGCTAAAAGCGTTGTGTTGACTACCGGTACTGCAGCACGCGGCAAAATTATTATTGGTGAACTTACTTATTCTTCAGGTCCTAACAACACAACTCCTTCAATCAAGTTGTCAGAAAACCTTGAAAAACTTGGTTTTAAGCTTCGTCGTTTTAAGACTGGTACTCCTCCACGTGTTAACGGTAATACGATTGACTACTCCAAGACTGAAGAAGAGCCTGGTGATAAAACTCCTCGTCATTTCTCATATGAAAGTAAAGACGTTGACTATTTAAAGAATCAAATCTCTTGCTGGATGACTTACACCAACAACGGTACCCATGAAATTATTCGTGATAATCTTGATCGAGCACCAATGTTTAGTGGGATTATCAAGGGTGTGGGCCCTCGTTATTGTCCTTCTATTGAAGATAAGGTGGTTCGTTTTGCCGATAAAGATCGTCATCAAATTTTCCTTGAACCAGAAGGTAGAACTACTAAAGAAGTTTATGTAGGCGACTTTTCAACTTCAATGCCTGAAGAAATTCAGCTTAAAATGGTTCACTCAGTTGCGGGACTTGAACACGCTGAGATGATGCGCCCAGGTTATGCAATTGAATATGATGTGGTTGAACCATGGCAATTGAAGCACACTCTTGAGACTAAGAACATCAAGCACTTATTTACTGCTGGACAGATGAATGGTACGTCAGGCTATGAAGAAGCCGCTGGTCAAGGTTTGATTGCTGGGATTAACGCTGCACTAAGTGCGCAAGACAAGCCTGGCTTTACCTTGGGACGAAACGATGCTTATATCGGTGTTTTGATTGATGATTTGGTAACTAAGGGTACTAATGAACCATATCGTTTGTTGACGAGTCGCGCTGAGTATCGCTTAATTTTGCGTCATGATAATGCAGATTTGCGTTTGACCGAATATGGTCACCAGCTTGGTTTGATTTCTGATGAACGCTATAAGAAGTTCGAAGAAAAGAAGCAAGCTATTAGGGATGCAAAAGCTAGATTGCATGAAATTACGGTTCACTTGACTGATGATGTTCAGCAATATCTGAAGAGTATCGGCCAGGAACCAATGAAAGCCGGCGTAAAGGCAGACGTCTTCTTACGCCGTCCACATGTTAAGATCGATGATATCGAACGACTCACTGGCGAAAAGATCGATGGTGACCGTTATGTCAAAGAGCAAGTAGAGATTGCGATTAAATATGCGGGCTATATCAAGAAAGAAGAAACCAGAATTGCTCGTTTAAAGCGTCAAGAAGCTAAAAAGATTCCAGCTGATATTGATTATGAAATGATTGAGGGCTTAGCAACTGAGGCTCGTCAGAAATTTGAAAAGATTCGTCCTGAGACTTTAGCTCAGGCCGAACGTATTTCGGGGGTAAACCCAGCTGATTTAGCTATCTTGAGTGTTTATATTCAAAATGGTCGCTATTCCAAAGTAAACAAATAAAATGAATAAGTAAAAAGCATAGTTGACAAATACTGCCACTATGCTTTTTTCATGCCCTTTTGAAATAACTCGCAACCTAAAAAATGGACGATTGAATAAAAAGAAAAAATTTTTTCTTTAAATTTTGACTATAAGTAATAATAAATGTATATAAAATAAATGATTTTTAGTATAATAATGTTCATGAAATCACAATAGAAAACGCTACCAACGAGTGATATATAAGTCTAAATTTATCTATCTTTGTGAAATGATTATTTTTAAAAAAACGTTTTCATTTGCATAATAACAACGCTTTTAACGTTTTAAAAATGTGAAAAAATGTGTTTTAATACATTATGAAAGAAACGAAAAGTTAAGGAGATGTACTTATAATGACAAAAATTAATGGTTCTGATGCAATGCTTAAAGTTATTTATGATTGGGGAATTGACCACATCTATGGTTTCCCAGGTGGTTCATTCGACTCAAGTATGAATGCCATCTATGACTTCAGAGATAAGATGAAATTTATCGAAGTACGTCACGAAGAAGCTGGCGCACTTGCTGCATCATCAGAATATAAGGTAACAGGTAAGTTGGGTGTATGTTTCGGTTCAGCTGGTCCTGGTGCTGCTCACTTATTTAACGGTTTATACGATGCTAAGTTTGATAAGACACCAATGGTAGCTATTGTAGCTAACGTTCCAACTAGCAGACAAGATATCGACTTCTTCCAAGCTTTTGATGAAGATAAATGGTTCTTAGACGCTAGCGTTTGGTGCGCTTCAGCTAAGACTCCAGAGCTTATTCCAGTATTGACTGACGAAGCTATCCGTCAAGCCTACGCAAGAAAAGGTCCTGCAGTTTTAATCGTTCCTAAGGACTACGGTTGGCAAAAGATTGAGGATAACTTCCGTGTAAACAAGGATGCTCATCCAGAGCCAAACTACCCAGCACCAACTAAGACTTCAGTTGATGAAGCTGTTAAGCTTTTGAAGGAAGCTAAGAACCCAACCATGTACATTGGTTTAGGCGCTAAAGATGCCGGTGATGAAGTTAAGGAATTTGCCGAAAAATTCAAGACTCCAATTATGTCATCATACTTAGGCAAAGGTATCGTAGAAGACAAGTTTCCAGCATACATGGGTACCATCGGTCGTATTGGACCAAAGGCCGCACAAGAAGTTCAAGGTGCAACTGACTTAGTTGTTTGGGTTGGCAATAACTCACCATTCTCAGTATTATGGTTCCCTAAGGATGCCAAGGTAATTCAAATTGATGTTGATCCAGCTAAGTTTGGCAAGCGTCACTCAACTGATGTATCAATGTTAGCTGATGCTAAGAAGGCATTGAGAGCAATTATTGACGCTGGTGAAACTAGAAGCGAATCACCACTTTACAAGGCTGCTATTGCAGACCGTGAAAATTGGGATGCTTGGCAAGATAGCTTTAAAAATTCAGATGAAATGCCTGTACGTCCAGAGCCAATCTGGGATGTAATCAACAAGAAGGCTGATGACAATGCTATCTTTGCAATCGATGTTGGTAACGTTAACGTTGACTCATGCCGTCTTTTGAACTTGCATGATGATCAAAAGTGGACTACTTCAGGCTTGCACGCAACAATGGGCTACGGTGCTCCAGCTGCCTTAATGGCTGCAACTGTTTACCCAGACCGTGAAGTATGGCAATTAGCTGGTGATGGTGGCTTTGCTATGATGAACCAAGAATTACTCACTATGGCACGCTACAACATGCATGTTTTGAATGTTGTCTTCACTAACGAGACTTTAGGTTACATTCAAGCTGAACAAGAGGATGAATCTCACCAACCATTATCAGGCGTTATTATTCCTGACAACGACTGGGCTAAGGTTGCTGAAGGTATGAACGTGAAGGGCGTTACTGTACGCACTAAGAAAGAATTCGAAGAAGCAGTTGACGAATTCAAGAAGATGGATGGCCCAATGTTGATTGATGTTAAGTACACCCACGAAATGCCTTACTCAACTGAATTGAACTCAATTGACGATCCTGCATTCGTCAAGAAGTATCAAGCCGAAGACTTGAAGCCATTCAGCTACTTTGCTGAAAAGTATGGTTTGGAAGCTGACGCTGCAACAGGTGCATCTCAGCATGAAGAATCAGAACCTGAAGAAGATACTGCTCCTGATACAGTTTCGGGTGCTTCACAACACTAATTTCTAATTAGTTTTAATTCAATTGACCAAAAAAGCGAGATGAAAATCTCGCTTTTTTTGTGGCAATATTTCCCAGGGAATGACTAAAGAGCGGTCTTTTAATTTCGCTTTTTTGTCTTTAAAAAGTATAATAAAACATGATGAATTTTGATTAAATGGAGGATGTTAAAGATATGCAACAATTCGGCGTTATCGGTTTATCCGTTATGGGTAAAAACCTCGCTTTAAACGTTAGAAATCACGGCTTCTCAGTTTCTGGCTTTTCAATTGATAAACCAGAAGTTGATGCTTTTGCAAAATATGAAGATGATAAGTTGAAGCCATGTTATACATGGGAAGAATTTGTTAATTCACTCGAAAAGCCACGCAAGATTTTGATCCAAATTATGGCTGGTGATCCAGTGGATCAAACCTTGCAAAAATTGCTCCCATTGCTGGATAAGGGCGATATTTTAATCGATGGCGGTAACTCAAACTACCACGATACTAACCGTCGCTACCATGAAATGGAAAAGCATGGTATTCACTTTATCGGTATGGGTGTGTCCGGCGGTGAAGAGGGTGCCCTTAACGGTCCAGCTCTTATGCCCGGTGGTGATGAAGCAGCTTATGAAAAGGTTGCTCCAATTCTTGAAGCAATTGCTGCTAAGAACAAGGAAGGCAAGCCATGTGTCTACTACATGGGTCCTGAAGGTGCTGGTCACTATGTAAAGATGGTTCACAATGGTATCGAATATGGTATCATGCAAGAATTCTCAGAAGTTTACAACTTACTTCGTGATGTTGCTCATAAGAGTGATGATGAGATGTCCGCAATTTTTGACAAGTGGAACCATGGTAAGGTTGAAGCATACCTTAGTGAAATCACTTCTAAAGTATTAGCTCAAAAGGATGATTTGACTCCAGATCACGTGATTGACCACATTTTGAATGTTGCTTCTTACAAGGGTACTGGTAACTGGATGCTTGAAGACGGTGTTGCACTTGGCGCTCCAGTAACTGTCGTAGCTGAAGCTGTTATGGCTCGTTTCATGAGTAAGCAAGCTCATTTAGCAGTGAAGAGCGGTATTAAGCAAGCTAAGTTTGAGTACAAGGGTGCAATTCCTGACGATTTAGTGGATGAATTCGAAAAGACTTTGCAATTAGCTCAAGCTGTCGCATACGCACAAGGCTTCCAACAATTAACCATGGCTGCCGAAGCTTATGATTGGGACTTGCGCTACAAGTCAATTGCTCAAGATTGGGAAGCAGGCTGCATTATTCGTTCTGCAATGCTTAAAGATATCGAAAATGCGTATTCTAAAGGCAACAAGCTCATGAACTTGTTCCAAGATGACTACTTCAGAAAGTTAATGGAAGAAAACCTTCCAGCTTTGAGAAAGTCAGTTGAATTCGCTACTAAGGCTGGCGTACCAACTCCAACTTTAAGTGCAGCTCTTAACTACTTAGAATCAATCTTTAACCCAGATTTACCAGCTAACCTTATTCAAGGTCAACGTGACTACTTTGGTGCACATACTTACCAAAGAAATGATCGTGAAGGTACATTCCATACTGAATGGTATGAAGAAAAATAATAAATCTGTTTCACATGAAACCAAAAACCAGCTAAATCTTAGCTGGTTTTTTATTGTACAATAGAGTTTGTCGTGATTGTTCAATTAAAGAGAGGGTTATATGAAAGACGAGGGAAATAAAACCAATATAAAACTACTTTTACAAGCGTTAGTAGTTGGTATCTTTACTGGTATAGTAGTCGGGCTATTTAGATTTGGAATTGAAAAAACGTCAGGTTTTTGGCTGCATTTATTTCAATTAGCTCACAGCAATCCATTATGGTTTATTGTGATTATTATAGGCTTTATCGCCGTAGCCGTAATTGCAGGGTATTTTGTAAAACAATATCCTCATGTTGGAGGATCAGGTATTCCTGAAGTAAAATTACAGCTTCAAGGAAAGTTATCTCTGCAATGGTTCCCAATTTTATGGCGTAAGCTAATAGGGGGTATTCTGGTAATTGGTACAGGCTTGTTCTTGGGACCAGAAGGCCCTTCATTACAACTCGGTTCAACCATCGGCCAGGGTATAGGCCAAGGCTTTAAGCAAAATAAGCTTAATTCACGAATTTTGTTAGCAACCGGTGCCGCTAGTGGTCTATCTGCTGCATTTGGTGCACCTCTTAGTGGAGCATTGTTTGTATTAGAAGAAGTTTTCCATAATTTCTCTCCACTTGTTTGGATGAATGCATTAGCTGGAGCAATTGCTTCCAACTTTGTGGTTTCCAATTTATTCGGTATCCATCCAGCGCTTGGAATTTTATATAATCATTCATTCCCAATTGTGCTCTATTGGCACTTGATTATTTTAGGGATCTTATTAGGTGTTCTAGGCCATTTATACAAAGTCGGACTGTTTAGTTTGAAAAAAGTTTATGCAAAAATCACGTTTTTGCCTCACTGGCTTCATGGCTTAATCCCTTTGGCAATCTTAATTCCAATAGCCTACTTCTGGCCATTAATTACAGGTCCTGGTAATCGCTTGATTTTGGCAATGCCCCATATAATTACACAAAGTGGATGGAGATTAGTTGGTCTGTTGGCGTTCTATTATGTCATGAGAATTGTCTTTTCAATCGTGGCCTATGACTCTGGTTTACCAAGTGGTATCTTTTTGCCAATTTTGACCATGGGTGCTTTAATTGGTGCTACTTATGGTTTGTTCATGGTTCAACTTGGACTATTGCCTCAGCGTTTAGTAGTTAACTTAGTAATCTTTTCAATGGCTGGCTATTTCGCCGCAATTATTCGCGCACCATTTACCGCAATTATTTTGATTACTGAAATGGTTGGCTCATTGCTACATTTAATGCCACTTGCTGTTGTAGCATTTATTGCGCTGCTAGTTGATGAACTTCTTGGCGGAAAACCAATTTACGGCCTCTTAGCGGCCGCTATGGACAAGCATAGTGATCGTAAGGTTAATTATACTGGCCAAGCTGATCGAATGGTTCTACCGGTTTATGAGAGCTCTAGATTAGTTGACAAAAAGGTATCCGAGATTAAGTGGCCTGAAGATACGCGTGTAAGTACTATTCGCCGTGATGGGGATGAAATTATTCCTAATGGACAAACGGTTATTCGCGGTGGCGATATGTTAATTCTAGAATTTGACTCAAGTCAACGTGGTGTAGTTTATAGTAAGATGAAACAGCTGCAAGGCGTTGAACTTGATGGGTAAATGAGATTAAGCGGCATCAATAGATGCCGCTTTTTTTCTTGCAGAAAAATGTTTCTTAGTGGATACTTGAACTTATACAGAAAAGAGGGATAGACATGAACAAATTAGTGCAAGTTACATTGAATGCTGATCAAGAAAAATATAATTTGGGTGGGGATGAGAGCATTACTTTTATTGATGCAAATTCCTACTATATTGGTCAAATTGTGGCACGTGAACATGGTTGGATCGTTTTAGAATCAGTTGATCAAACTGGCAATCAAGGCGGAATTGTTTTTATCAAGGAAGATCAAATAGCCAAAATAGAGGACGACACACCAGTGTTGCATTATTATGCGACAACTGAAATTAAGGATCCATTTGACATGAGGCACTTAAATAGTTCAGTAAAGAACTGGGATTTCACTGATATTTATGACTTACTGATCAATGTTGCTGATGCGCAGCCTTTTGTAACTTTTGAGGTTGATACCGGCGTAACTTACACTGGTTTGATTACACAGCTTGATAAAAAAGAAGTCCGTATTTTAGAAAAGAACGGCACTTCTATTGAACATTTTACTACGGTTATTCCTCTTCAAGATATTGTTTGTGTTGACGTAAACAGCATAGATAATAATTTATTTATTCATTATTTGAGGCAAAAGCAAAATTATGAGTTTAATGAATTAAAATTAGTAGAAATTTATTTTGATTATACTTTCGATGATCAATTTGGTAATTTTGTGATTGGCAAAGTGCTTAAGTATGATGAAGATAATATTTTGCTTGAGAGCTTAAATGAATTGGGACAAGTAGAATCTATTGCCGTGATAGCTCGGAGTCATGTTGCGCACGTTACGGAAGAATCAGAAAGACTGAACTATTTTAATTATTTAGTAAATTGGCAACAGAAAAATCATAGCTTTGATCCTGACTATTTGGAACGATCAATTAATCTTAATGGCCCGATAAAGTCAATCACCGAGGTAGTTGAGAATTGGCCTGATGGTCATGTGATAAAAATCAGTGATTCTATTTATCATTATCCAGATCGATTGGGCTTAATTGCTGATCGTGGCGATGAAGGCTTTGATTTAAAAATCTTAACTGAATATGATTTAGGCGAGATTAGTGACCATAATTATGATGATCTAATTAGTGTTGATTTGGCTGGCTCAGAAATGATAAAAATGCAGCGTTTCATTGATCATAAATAATTAAATAAGTTGCTAGTAGCTTATTAATTTTTATATAATGAGGAAAACGAAAGGAAGATGAGTTATGGGATTAACTTTTGACAACCCTAATAATTTACAAAAGATGCTTGATCGTTTTGCGACCGTTCCAGATCCAAAAAAGACGCCAAAACACAAGGATCCAGAAGAATTGCTTGATAAGGATTCTAAAGATAAAAAGAAGAAAGATAAGAGGTAAAAAAGACAGATGCGAAGATGCATCTGTCTTTTTATGATAATTAATTATTATTTTGTTCAGCTTTAATAAATTTCGGTGATGTTTCTGGTGCCCAGATAAGACAAACGATAAATGCGAAGAGCAATACAATTGCACAAACTAACATAGCTAATTTTGCACCACCAATATTGGTTAGAACCGGTAATAAAAATGTACCAGCGGCTGCACCAAAACGGCTAATTGTAATGCACGTACCAACTCCTGTCCCACGTACTTTAATGCCAAATAATTCAGTGGGATATGGGTAATCAAGCACTAATCCTGATGAAAGGATAATCGCAAAAATAGTGAAAATGGATAATTTAATCATTGAATCTAACCCAGGTACTAAAGCCATAATACCAATTAAAACAGCTGAAGTTAAAAAATTGCCAACTAAAAATGTACGGCGACTAATTTTATTAAAAATAAAGATACCGAATAGAACGCCGACAAACATACCGCCATTGTAAATGATTCCGGAGATGCTGCCACCTGTAATATTCATGCTGCTAAGCAAAATTGGTAAGAAAATACTAATACCAAAGAATGAAAATGCTTGGCAAGCATAAAAGATACCACCAACTAAAGTGCGGCGTAAATATTTCTTAGAGAATAAAATTCCCCAGGCAATATCTTTAGGCGCTTTCTTTTTCATAAATCGTTTAGGCAAGCGCCATTTGTGTCCCATGTGTTTACTAATGATTTTGTTTGCTTTCTTAACTTTACCTTTACTTGCGAGCCAAGTAGGAGAAGCGGGAAGCGGAAAGAAACTTCGGAATAAGGCGGTAATAATTGCTGGAACGGCACCGGTAGCTATAATCAGTTGCCAAGTATAAGCGCCCAAGCCAGTAATGAGAGTACCAACTATATAGGATAAGATGAAACCGATTGTCCAATAGATCAATAAATGACTTTGGCGCTTACTATCCTCACCTTTAGGTAACCATTCTGTTAATAAAGCATTACCAACAGTATAATCAACAGCAATCATTAATCCGATTCCGATTCTAATGATGAAGGTCAATAATAAATTGGCTGTCAATAAGTGAATTAGGGTTAATCCTGCCAGAATATACATATTGATCATTAATAACTGACGGCGACCAATTTTATCAGAAAGTCGTCCTATTAAAAGACTACCAGCTAATCCAATCAATGAACCAGCTCCGATTAAACCGGTCCATAAATCGCTAATGTCAATATATTTAGCGGCATTTGAAAGTGCTGTACCACTGATGCCCAAGGCATAGCCACAGGCTATTTGACCTAAGATAACAGCAATCATTACTCTTAAATGAACCGGCATCAACGGAGCACGTTTATAATTCTTTTTAGTTTTGATAATTTTTTCGCGTGTAGTTTGGGTATTATTTTCCATAAGAGCAAGCACAGCTTGCTTATTCATCAACTCCTTTATTAATACAATAATATAATGTTAACAAAAGATTAAAAAAATTGCAAAAAGACAAAATAAAAACCAGATGTTAAATCTGGTTTTTCGTTCATTAAGCACCTGCAATTTTTGTTTTATTCAATAGCAATGAACTAGTTACAACTGAAACTGAACTGAAGGCCATAGCAAGTCCTGCTAGTTCTGGGCTAAGAGTTAAACCTAATCCCATAAACAGGCCGGCAGCAATAGGAATACCAATAGTGTTGTAAATCAGGGCCCAGAACAGATTTAATTTAATTCTATTGAAAGTCTTCTTAGAAATCTCTAGTGCCTTCACAACGCCCATTAAATCGTTTTGGACGAGGACGATACCACCTGATTCAATTGCGATATCTGTCCCTGATCCCATAGCAATACCAACATTAGCCGTAGACAAAGCAGGAGCATCATTGATCCCATCACCAACAAATGCTACTTTATTGCCTTCATCCTGCAATTTCTTAATCTCAGCAGCTTTTTCGGTTGGCAAAACGCCTGCTATAACTTGATCAATACCAACTTCGCGCCCAATAGCTTCGGCAACATTTTGATTGTCACCGGTAAGCATCACCGTCTTTAAACCACGCTTTTTAAGTTCCGCAATTGCTTGCTTAGAACTTGCTTTAGGTACATCTTGAATGGCAATTAAGCCAATGATGTCATTACCTAGGCCAACATAGACTACAGTTTTTGCTTCTTTTTGAAGTTGGAGAGCCTGATCTTTCATTTCCTGGGAAATAGAAATATCTTCTAATAAACGATCGCTACCAACAAAAGCTTCTTGATTATCATAGTTAGCCTTAACCCCGCGGCCTTCGATAGCCGCAAAGTTTTTGACAGGCTTAATTGTAATATTGGCTTCTTGTGCTGTTTTAACTACGGCAGTTGCTAGTGGGTGTTCGGAATTTTCTTCTAAGCTAGCTGCAATAGCTAAAACTTTGTTTTTATCGCCTACAACATTAGTAACTTGCGGTTTACCAACAGTAATCGTACCAGTTTTGTCGAAAACAACGGTATTAATGTCACTGACTTCTTGAAGTACTTCACCATTTTTAATCAAAACACCCATCTTGGCACTACGAGCAGTACCAACCATTAAAGCGGTTGGAGTGGCTAACCCAAGAGCACAAGGACAAGCAATAACAACTACGGAAACAGCGAAGAGCATCGCACTAATTAACGTTGCACCTAAGAAGATGTACCAGATAACGAAAGTAAGGATAGCAATAATCAAAACGGCTGGTGTGAAAATATTAGAGATCTTGTCGGTCAAATTTTGAATTGGAGCATGACTGGTTTGGGCTTTTTTAACTAAATCAACAATCTGAGATAGCATGGTCTCGCTACCAACCTTAGTTGCTTTAAAGGTAAAAGTACCATTGGTGTTGATCGTTGAACCAACAACATCGTCACCCTTTTTCTTAGTAACTGGCATACTTTCACCAGTAACCATTGATTCATCAAGAGTTGATGATCCATTAACAATTACACCATCGACAGGAACCTTTTCACCTGGCTTAACGCGGATGATATCGCCAACCTTGACTTGGTCAAGAGGTACCTTAACAAACTCGCCATTGCGCTCAACTTCAGCGTCTTTAGCTTGAAGGTCAATCAATTTAGCTAAGGCATTTGAAGCGTTATTGTGCATCTTTTCTTCCAGGGCATCCCCGAGTAAAACGAAGACGGTTACGTAAGCAGCAGTTTCAAAATAAACTTCACGGCCAGTAAACATGGCGAAGATACTGTAGAAGTATGCTATTGAAGTACCAACGGCTATCAGCGTGTTCATGTTAGCGTTATGGTGCTTAAAAGCGGACCAAGCACTGCTCCAATAAGGCGCAGCAGAAATTGCCATTATGATTGTAGTCGTGATAAAGGCGATCCAATTATAGCCCGGCATCATCCAGTGAAATGGCGTGGCAAACATCTGGATTAGCATTGGAATTGCTAAAATAAATGAAATCCAGAAGCGCTTAATATTTGAGAGCTTCATTATTTAACAACAACCTTTCCGCGGAACATATCCATTCCACAAGCGTAGGTGTAAGTACCTGGCTTGTCAGTTGGAATGTCAATCGTAACTTCTTTTTTACCATCTAATTTTTGGTCAAAATTTAAATCTTTAGAGACTACTTCATTCATGCAGCCCATATTATCTGATGGAATAAACTTTAATTGAGCTGGTTTACCTTGCTTGAAAGTAACTGTGTTTGGTTTATAACCATGATTTTCTGCATTAACAACAACTTTTTTAGTTTGATTCTTTGAAAAAATACTCATTATTTAACAACAACCTTTCCATGAAACATATCCATACCACAAGCAAAGTTATAAGTGCCTTTCTTGTCAGTGGGAATATCAATAGTAGTAATTTTTTGCTTAGTTAAATCTTTATCAACACCAAGTTGTTCAAAAACAACGTGAGACAAACATGCTGTTGAATCATTCATATCGAAGTTAACCTTTGCAGGAACTCCTTGTTTTAAAACAACGGTAGAAGGGGAATAGCCGCCTTTAACAACGATATTTGCTTCTTGAACGCCTTGATCAACACTGGCAGTACCAACGGCTTCTTGATGTTTGCCGAAGAACCACCAGAGGATAAACCCGATTAAGACAACCGCTACAATTAGCGTGATGATTTGAGCTATAGTCATTTTTAACTTCTCCTTTTAGCACATCTTTTCATTGCCTGGTAGGCAATTGCATGGCACCATGTAAGGCGCATCTTTTTCTTTAGTAGCAATAATTTCTTTTATTTTAGATAAATCACTCTTTGAAATAGGTGAGTTGGCGATTAACTGTAATAGAACTTCGCCTTTGTGCATGTCGCACATGCGATTTAGTAGTTCTTCTGCAGCTTCAGTCATCACTTGGGTTTGGTTAACGTTAGCAGAGTAGATAAAATGCCGGCCTTCTTTTGTGGTGGTAAGCAGTTCTTTTTTAACCAAGCGCCGCAGCAAAGTTTTAATTGTTGATTCGGACCAGTTCTTTTTTGCCTGCAATTCTTGAATTATTTTGGTAGAACTGACGGGCTCGAGTGTCCAAATAATGCGCATGACTTCCCACTCACTATCAGAAATCGTGCTTTTATTTTCTTGAAGTTTAACCATTTTCTCCTCCTTTAGTTTACAAATGTAAATATACACTTTAAATTTATATTTGTAAACTTTGATGCAATAAAAAAAGAAAGATTGGCCGATTGTAAAATTAAATTGAACACTTGATAGAAAATAAAAAGTCCATTT
>NZ_PCZF01000015.1:0-38844 GCF_002554115.1 Lactobacillus sp. UMNPBX4 | reverse complement strand
GACTTGGGCTTTTTTAATTATTTATTCAACTTACCGTAAAAAATTATACACTTAGAAGTCGTTTAATGAGGAAGAAGCTTGTGCAATTTCGTAAAGTTGCTTAACAAACAGACTAGAAGCATCAGAATCCAAAGATATAAAAAGAAGACTTTCAATTTTACTAAGTGTATTCTTTAGTTCTTCTGCTTTCTTTATACCTTCTAAACTTAATTTCACAATCTTACTTGAATCTTTTTCAGATCGTGTAATTTCTATAAGGCTCTTTGTCTTTTTTTGTTGAAGCTGACGACTTAAGGTAGATAAAGAAATATTAAGTGCTTTAGCTAATTTCCCCATGGCTAAAGCTTTATTATTTGTGTCATCAAAAAAAAGCAAAATTCTAGTTTGTGAAATATTCAGGCCACACTTGTGATTTATTTCTTTTTTTATTTGATCTGCAACAGTGCTAAAAAATAATACATCCATATACAAAGTCCTTTTTCTCCAAATTAGATTACTATAACTGTATTTTATCATTTAATAATCTATTTGATAATACCGTTTCCAAACTATATTAGATATATAGTGTTGTGTGAAACATTAAATATTAAAACTTTAATACTAATGTTAATTATAACTTTAATATGTCATTTTGTATTTATATTAGTTTTACCTAATTATTAATGTGTATTATTTTTAGCTTATAGTTGATAACTCTAATAATTTTAGAATATTGAATTTTATTGTTATAATATTAAACGTATTTTGAGGTGATGTATTATGGCATTTGATGGATCATTTATCCATAGTTTATTACAAGATTTAACCCCTACTCTAGTAGGAAGTCGTTTATCAAAAATTTACCAACCCTTTGATCAAGACTTAGTTTTAATCTTTAGAAAAAATCGAAAAAACTACCAATTTTTAATTTCAGCTAATGCACAATATCCAAGGATGTATTTAACTGAACAAACAATTAACAACCCTGATAAAGCTCCTATTTTTGTAATGGTATTACGTAAATACTTAGAGGGCTCTGTTTTACAATCTATTGATCAAGTAGGTTTAGATCGAATTACTAATTTCCATTTTAGTAATCGCAATGAATTGGGTGATGAAATCGAATTAGTTCTTTCCGTAGAATTAATGGGTCGTCACAGTAACGTGATTCTCTACAATCAAAAAGATAATCATATCATCGACTTATTAAAGAGAATTAATCCTGATGAAAATAGAGCTCGTATTTTATTACCAAAAGCAAAATATGAGTTACCTCCATTGAAGCCAGGAATAAATGGATTAACTTTGTCTGAAACTGAATTTAAACAACTTAGCAATGAAAATGATGCTAAAAGTTTAGCTAAGCAAATGGATGGTTTAGATAAAGATGATCGAAGTGAACTATTGGGGTACTTAGAAGATGAATACAGCTATTCTTCCTTTAAAACGTTTTTCAATCAGTTCGACAATCCACGCGCATTTGTTTTAAAGACTCCTAATAATAAGAGAAAAATCTTTTGTTATTTGCCTTATCATCTAGATCTTGAAAAGGAAAGCTCTAATCCTGACCTTAACAAAGGACTTGATGAATTTTATGAATATCAAGCTAATCGTGATTGGGTAAAACAACGCGCTAGTCAAGTAGAACGCGTGGTTAAGAATGAGCAAAAAAAGCTAAGCAAGAAAATCAAGAAATTAAAGAAACAACTCGATCTTGCTGAAAACTCAGAAGGATATCGTATTAAGGGTGAAATTTTAAACGCAAATTTAAATCAAGTGAAGCCAGGAATGACTACAGTTTCCCTGCCTAACTACTATGAAAACAATGCACCTATTGCAATAAAATTAGACCCTGCCCTTTCACCAGCACGCAATGCTCAAAAATATTTTACTCGATATAAAAAATTGCGCGATTCCATTAAACATGTTAATCAGCAAATCAAAATAGCCGAAGAAAATTTGCGCTATTTTGATTCTATTCAAACTGCTATCGATAATGCGGATCCGCAGGATATTGATCAAATTAATGATGAGTTAATCAATCAAGGATATATTCGAAAACAAAAGAAGAATAAACGAAAAAATAAAATTACAGAACGTAATCTGAATGAATTTAAACTTTCTTCTGGTAAACATGTTTTAGTTGGTAAAAACAATTATCAAAATGATTGGTTAACTTTAAAAAAGGCTAACAAATCTGATTACTGGTTCCATGTTAAAAATATGCCAGGATCTCACGTGATTTTACGAGATGATCAACCATCTGAAGACGATATTAAAGAAGCAGCTGAAATCGCAGCATTCTTTTCTAAGGGCAAAGACTCTGCCCATGTTCAAGTAGATTATGTACAAGACAAACGTGTTAAAAAGCCTAATGGTGCTAAACCCGGATTTGTAATTTATACTGGTCAAAACTCTATTGAAGTCACTCCAGTAGAGAAAGAAATTATGGCAATGAAAGTCAATAAAAAATAAGCATGCCTCTTAAACATGCTTATTGCGAAAGCTAAGTTATTTGAATAAACTTAGCTTTTTTATTTTAAATTGGTTGTGTAGTTAACGCTAGTGATTCTAATACATCTAAAATTAATTCAGCGGTTTCAATACTTGAAAATACCGGAATATGAGTATACAAAGCCTCATCTCTTATTCGTAATGCATCTTCACTAGCCGCATCAGAAAGATTAGTAATATTTACTACCATTACAATTTTATGTTGTCGGATTTTTTCTAGTAAATTGCGAGGATTATTATGGACTTTTTCTACAACTCCTGTAGTAATCCCAGCTTCCGCAAACATATTCGCAGTTCCTTCGGTTGCAATTAACTTAAAGCCCAATCTATCAAATCGACGAGCCAATTCTGTCACTCGATTTTTATCTTCATCTCTAACTGAAATAAAAATTGTCCCATAACTAGGGATGTGTAAATCACTAGCTTCGTATCCTTTGTATAATGCCTTAGCTAAATGAGTATCTCGCCCCATTACTGAACCAGATGATTTCATATTAGAATCAAATGTATTGCCACTACTATAATTAAGGAAAGAAAATACTGGCATTTTAATATGAATAAAGTTACTTGTATGCCATAGTCCATTGGGATAGCCCAAATCTTGAAGGTTATGACCTATCAAGACTTCCGTAGCGCAGGCAGTAATATCTTTATTCAAAGACTTAGACAAAAACGCTACGTTATGACCTGCATATGGCTTAATTTGTAATAAATATAATTCATCATTTACCAACAAATAATGTAAGTTAAAGATTCCTCTTGTTTGTAATACTTTTATCAATTTAATCGATTGTTGTTCAATCTTTTTTTGTTGTTCTAATGATAAATTTTGAGGTTTAATAACCGCTATTGAATCTGATGCATGTGAACCTGTTTGCTCTAAATGTTCAATAATACCAGGTAAAGTGACATTCTTACCATCCGAAATAGCTGTTACTTCATACTTATTCCCTTCAATAAACTGAGACACGGTGATTTGATCTACCTGATTTTCAGCTAAATATCTTTTAATTGCTGGAATATCATAAACTACAGCGGATTTTAATTTATTCTCTTTATTCATGCCCCCAATTAAAATTGGAAAATCATATTGATCAACAAATTCAAATACAGCATTAGGATTTGTAGTTTTCAGAGATGGTACTCGTTTTAAATCGGTCAGGGGATGATTTAATAATTCCGTAATCATATCACGAGGATCTTTAGTCTCCCATTGACCTATTATATGAAGACCATTTTCTTCCAATTGCTTACTTAATGCACTTACTCTTTTACCTGAAAATTGTAAAAGTACATCTTTAATATTTTCTCTTTTAGCAATAGTTAAAATATTTTCTAATGTAATTGATTCAAAATATACTCGATCGATATCCTTATATCTAGAAGAAACAGATTCATCATTATTTGAAAGCAAAACTGTAACATAGCCATTATTATGTAAAGTCTTTGCTGCATGAGCAATCATATAGTCAAATTCACTAGTCACAGATACTTGTAAAGGCAACATACCTAAAATTAATATCTTTTTATCTGCCGCTAAATCTTTAGCTTCATTTTGAACATCATATGCGCCATAGTAAGCACACACATTAGGCCGATAAACTCCAGCCGAACCGTCTATCTTTAAAAATGATGGTTCTAAATTATATTTACTAATTAATGATCGTACTTCCTCTACAGAAATATTTAATACCTTAGCAAGCAATGGATTAAAAAAGCCGTAATCTTTAGCTTCTCTTACTAAATCTAAAGTTAAATGCTCCTTATTTTGCACTAGTTTATTAATGATTGTGACAATATGAAGAAGCTTTTGATAATAAATTGGATGAAGGCCTGTAATTTCTTGTAATTCACTAAAAGGAATATTTTCTTTAATAGCTGCTAGTAATTTAATTAGATGTAATTCATCGGGATGCTTAAGATCTTCAATTATTTCTTCATATGTTTTCCGGCTCTCTTCTACAAAAGCAGCCCAGCCCAAGTCAAGATTAGTAGTTGCATCTAAACCTTTCAAAAACGCTGTTTCAAAATTACGTCCTACGCCCATTGCTTCGCCACTGGCTTGCATTCGATTATTCAACTGATAATGGTTATAACCTGAACCAGTAAATGACCAATAAGGTATTTTAATCGCTATTGCATCTAAAGTAGGTTCAATAGAAGCATTTAATCCTGATAATGGATCGGTTATTTCATTTAGTCGATAACCAATAGCTACTTTACTTACTACATAACCCACATCATACATGCCAATTCGTTGAGCCCAAACAGAACTACGAGTTAAACGAGGACGGATCGTCAATAATTTTGACTTAATTTGGGTGCCATGATGTTTAATAGCAAAATGAAAACTAGTAAAACCAACAATTTCCAAATTATCTACAATTCGTCTAACTGATTCTCTCAATTCTTGAATATGATCATTATTTAAAGTTAAAGACGGCATTACTATAGCTGAATCACCAGAATTTATTCCCACTGGCTCTATCGAACCAGCAAAATTAGTAAATACTAAATTGCCATCCTTATCACGTATTACATCAACAATAACTTCTTCCCAAGCTGAAAGATCCTCCGTTAATCGATAATTTTTCCATGTAAAATTATCAGTTTGTCTTTCTTCTTTAAAATAGGTCACTAAAGCTTCTTTAGTCTTAAATCGTAAATGTTCATTATGAACATAACGATTATACTTAGTAACTAATACTGGAAAAGTAACTTTGGAAAGTAAATTATCCATAGCACCATTCATATTGTCTTGAGCATTTTGATTTAATTCCCAAGACTCACTAGTATCAATTCCTAATTTATTTAAAAGCTCTGTTCTTTTTTGCTGATTACCCATCTGCAAGATACGAGAATTCAAAGTTAGCAACTGAATGCCCATTTGCTCTAAAATTCCATCTTGCAATAATTTATGAGCAACTTTTAATCCATTAGTTGAACCGTACGCAGTAATAATCGCATCTGGTTCTTCCATACGTAAAATTCGCTTAAGAAAATCTAATGTCATCGGCTCTAGATATACGGTAACATTGGACTTTTTATCCGTGGAGATAGTTGCTGGATTAGGATTAACCAATATAACTTGTATTCCTTCTTCGGTTAAGGCATCAATAGCTTCTGTAGCCATTAAGTCCATCTCAGCTACGCTACCAATCAAAGTAGGACCTGATCCGATAATTAATACTTTATCTAAATCATTTTCTAACGGCATAATTTACTCCATCATTTGTAAAAAATAATCGAAAATTTCATCTGCATCATGGGATCCTGGGGCTCCCTCTGGATTAAAAGCGGTTGCTACTATCTTGTCTTTGATATTCCAAAATCCTGCATTTAATTCACTATGAAGATCAAAATATTCACGATTCATATTCATTTTTACGCTATCAGGTAATACTAATTGATCAATATTCATTGAAGTCTGCCAAATTGCATTAGTATTTTGCTCAATTACTGGATAATTAATTCCATTGAATTCCTGAGGTAACTGAACCAATTCAAAGTCTAAATAATCACTTAACACTAAGAAACCTAATCCAATTCCTAAGATTGGATATTTGCCATAAAAATGATCTAAAATCGGAGCAATTTTATCAACTATTTCCTCCGGTTTACCTGGTCCATTTGAAATAATGATTCCTTCAGGACGTAAGTTCTCAACATCCAGCGGACTAACATTATAAGGTAAAACGGTTGTGTTTACTTTTCTAAGAGACAAAGCTCTGAGCATAGAGTGCTTTAATCCTAAATCTAAAACTGCAACTGTTTTACCTACATTTGGGGATGCATAAGCATTTTTAGTTGAAACCATTGCCGATTTATTTTTAGGCAGAACTAATGCTTTAATTTGATCAAAAGCGTGTTCATCATTAGTATCCATGATTGAGGCCTTAATAGTTCCTTCTTCCATCAAACGATGAACAAGCGCACGGGTGTCTACCTTAAAAATGGCAGGTATCTTTTTTTCTTTTAAAAACGAACTAAAATCTTCAAAATTTTCACTATCAGAAATATTCAAAGCAATATCATTAGCAATTATTCCCTTAACAGTAGGATCAATACTTTCATAGTCAATTGCATTGATCCCATTATTGCCGATCATTGGCGATGTGAAAACTAGAATTTTTCCAGCATTAGTAGGATCAGTTAATGCTTCTTGATAGCCAAAATTAGTAGTTTGAATTGCTAATTCTCCGGTGGAAATAATACTTGCGCCAATACCTTCACCAGCAAAAGAGCTGCCATCTTCTAATATCAAATAACGTTTCATTTTTATTCACTTGCTTTTTCTAATTGGGCTAACATATCCTGAAATATCTTAGGTGGTTCAACAGCGAATTCTAGCCATTCTCCTGTCCGGGGATGTTTAAAGCCTAAAACTTTAGCATGCAAAAACTGGCCGTTCCCTTTTAAAGTTTTGCGTGGACCATATAATGGATCTCCCGCAACTGCATGTCCAATATAATCTAAATGTACTCTGATTTGATGAGTTCGTCCTGTCTCGAGTTGACATTGAATTAAACTATAGCCTTTGAATTGTTTGAGTACCTTAAAATGTGTAATAGCTTTTTTACCATTTTCTACCACTGCCATCTTCTTGCGATCATATGGATTGCGGCCAATTGGAGCATCAATGACACCATTTTCTTCACTAAAATTACCATGAACAATGGCCCAATATATTCTTTTGTTTGTCTTATGAGCTAACTGATCTTCAAGTGATTCTCTTGCTTGAGCATTCTTAGCAATCATCAACAAACCTGAAGTATCCTTATCAATTCGATGTACAATCCCAGGTCTAAAACCTTCGGGAGATTGTGCCAAATCTTTTGTGTGATAAAGAAGTGCATTCACCAAAGTATGATCAAGATGTCCTGGTGCGGGATGCACCACCATGCCCTGTGGTTTATTTACTACAATTACATCGTCATCTTCATAAACAATATCAAGTGGAATATTTTCTGGAACAACATCCATTGGTTTTACCGCTGGAACATTAATTTCAATTTTGTCGCCTGCTTGAATTTTATAAGATACTTTCTCTGCTTTTTGATTAACTAGGATTTCTTTTTCTTTAACTAATTCTTTTACTCTAGTTCTAGACAAATCAGGTACTTGCTCTGAGATAAATTTATCTAAACGTCCGTGCTCATCTTTAACTTGTAATAAATATTTTTTAGGCATTTTTATCATCCTTATCTGCAAAGAAAATTAAGTAAATAAATATAATGAGCACACCAGTGGTAATAGCAGAATCAGCAATATTAAAGATGTTAAAATTAATGAAATCAAGTTGAAGCATATCAACTACATACTTTAAATGAAGTCGATCAATGAAATTACCGATAATACCACCTAATACTAAGGCTAATCCCACGTCAAACAATGCATTTTTATACTTTTTATTGAACAAAAAATATAAACAAACTGCAATGGCAATAACGCTGATAGCGTAAAATAGCCACATTTGACCAGTTAAAATATTCCAAGCTGCACCATCATTTTGTAAATAATTAAATGATAAAATTCCCGGAATAATCTGATGAACTTCACCAACGGTATAATTGCTTACAATATAATTTTTTAATCCTTGATCTGCTAAAACTACAAATAATGAAATAAATAAATATAAAAATTGCATCTTTTATTAAAATAACCCACTAATCTTGCCATTATTATCAACATCGATATCCAAAGCTGCAGGATGCTTAGGCAAGCCTGGCATATCCAATACATGTCCCGTAGTTACAACAATAAAACGAGCTCCATTTTTCAAACTGATTCCTTTCACATGCAACTTGAAATCAGTTGGAGCACCTAATTGTTTCTTATCATCGCTAAACGAATATTGTGTCTTAGCAATAATTACTGGCAACTTTTCCTTGCCTAACTTGGTTAGCTCATTAATTTGTTTATCAGCCTTTTCTGTATATTCCACTCCGCTAGCATGATAAATTTTAGTAGCTACCTTTTCAATTTTGGTTTTGACATCGTCATCTTCATCATAAGTTGATACTACTTTAGCCTTACCAGAATCGGCTAAATCAATTACTGTTTGTGCAGCTTCAATTCCGCCTTTAGAGCCATCATCATGGTAAGTAACTACCTCAGCTGGAATATCTTGTTCTTCAACTAACTTTTTAAGCAAATCAAGTTCTGCCTCAGTATCTGTTGCAAATTGATTAATTAACACAACCACCGGCACATTATATGAACGCATATTATTCATATGACGCTCTAAATTCTTAAATCCAGCCTTCAAAGCAGCAAGATTTTCTTCATCCAGATTGTCGGTCTTTCCTAAAGCTTGATATTTAAGCGCACGAACAGTTGCAACAACAACCGCTGCATCTGGCTTTTTGTCCAAGTGGTTAGATACAAAATCCATAAACTTTTGACCACCGAGATCACTACCAAAGCCTGCCTCAGTTAAAACATAATCGCTTAAATGTAGGGCAAGATTAGTAGCAATAACCGAGTTAGCCCCATGTGCAATATTTGCAAACGGGCCACCATGAACTAGTGCAGGAGTATGCTCAAGCGTTTGAACTAAATTTGGCTTTAATGCATTAGAAAGTAATGCAGCAATTGCACCTTGAAAACCGAGTTGTTTAACATAAACTGGTTGATCATCTTTGGTATAACCAACAAGCATATCACCAATTCTAGCTTTCAAATCATCAATATCTGTTGCTAAACATAAAATAGCCATCAATTCATTGGCTACAGTGATTGCAAAACTTGATTTATGCTCAACGCCATTAAACTTAGAGCCTTGCCCAACTGTAATATTTCTCAAAGCACGATCATTAACATCTAAACCGCGTTTCAAAAGAATTCGTTCTGGATCAATATTTAAACTATTATCCTGATAAATATAGTTATCTACTAATGCAGCTAATGTATCAATCGCTGCAGTTAAAGCGTGCATATCACCAGTAAAGTGTAAATTAATGTCTTCCATCGGAATAATTTGTGCCATACCACCACCGGTTGCACCACCTTTAAGTCCAAAAACAGGACCCATTGATGGTTCACGCAGAGCAATCATTGTATTTTTATGCAATTGATTATTGATAGCATCACCTAAACCAATAGTAATAGTAGATTTTCCTTCTCCAGCTGGTGTTGGCGAGATAGAAGTTACTAAAATTAACTTTCCTAATTTTTTGTTTTGGGAAATGCGATTAATAGCTTGCCAATTGATCTTAGCCTTATCATAACCATATGGTTCTAGATCATCTTCTTTTAAATTAACCTTTGCGGCAATTTCATTAATTGGTAACTCTTTAGTTTCTTGTGCAATTTCAATATCTGATTTCATCTATGCTTATTCTTCTTTCTTGAAAAAACTAAAACAGAATAGCTTTGAAATTCACTTTTTAATCGATAAATTTCAAATATACGCCATTTTGCAATTAAAACTGGTTTACTTACCTTAATTTGAGTTCTGTATGGCAATTTAAGTAAATATTTATTTTTACTATTTTCGAAAAATGAATACAACCATGTATACACTAACAAAACAATAAAAATGAATCCGACTACCATTCCAGGAATATTAATTGCTTTATTTCCTTCATAACCCAAAATAAAAGCTGTCAACAGAACGATTAAAAGCCATGAGTAATAAATTACTCCAATTGTTCCTAAAAATATAAAATGCCGTTTAGATTTTAGAATTTAGATCACACCCTACATATCATTTATTCCTTTTCTTATTGTATCAAAAACCATCAAAATAAGAGAGTACGAAATAAATCATACTCTCTTTATTTATCAATATTTTATTTTTACTTGTAAATTACTATGATCACTGGTGTCATACAGAGTCTCTAAATATAGCCTATATTCAGGATGATGTTTAATTAACACTTGATAGGCCTTTGAAGAATGAATTTTATTCAATTCACTCGCCTTAATATGATTATGCCCAGTGAAAAAGTGATAATTCATCCAGCCAAACAATTTACCCATTGCTCGAACTAAATCTATATCGTCATGATATTTATTCAATTCACTCTGCATCATATCCGCAGAGATACTGCCTAATTGTAGATTCTTTAAATACTTATGAAAATGTTCTAAGGTATAATTTTCTTTTTCTTGGTCTGTCAGGTATCTTGTCATATCAAAATCACGTCTTACATATGTAATATGACGTGAATGAACGCGCACAACCCCATATCCTTGATCATTAGAGCAAAAACTTGAAGTTACTACTTCAGTTGTAGGAGTTGTTTCTTGGGGACCCATAATATTTTGAGCATGAATGTGACCACTGAAAGCTAGTTTAACATTATATTGACTGCAAAGCCGCCTTAATTCAACTGCATCATCAACCACATATCCTTTATTTACAGCAGGATTATGAGCATATAAATTATGATGCATAAATAAAATCGGACGAAGTTGCTTTTTCTCCGCATACTGCAGCTGTTTTTTAATCCATTTAAGTTGGGATTTGCCGATCATTCCTCGCGTATGCGGAGCAGCCGTCGTTTCTTCTTTACCATATAAGTTGGAATCTGCCAATATCAAAAAATATTGTGGATTTAATTGCACACTATATGCCAAAGAACTATCATCCGTATCAACTGCTTGACGATAGG
This sequence comes from Lactobacillus sp. UMNPBX4, assembly GCF_002554115.1. NCBI lineage: Bacteria > Bacillati > Bacillota > Bacilli > Lactobacillales > Lactobacillaceae > Lactobacillus > Lactobacillus sp. UMNPBX4. The sequence goes on along the minus strand of NZ_PCZF01000015.1, from coordinate 27,733 downwards.
ATTTAGCAAAAATTGAACGCCAAAACATTGGGCTAATTTCACCTGCATAAAATTGCTTTTTACCACGAAATTCTCTAGCCCAACCATCAAAAATATCGTGATTTCCTGGTATAACTAATACTTTCGTATGTTTTAATGGTCGAAAGATTTCGGCAAATTTTTCAGCTGATACTCTTTCACCATTAAAAGTAATATCGCCTGTGACAATAATTGCTGCAGGCTTTTTTCTTTGTGCCATTCGCATAAAAGCTGTTAGAGCAGTCTCTTGATAATATAAGTCCTTACCTTGACTAGTTTTTTGCATTTGTGAAAAAGCTTGTCCTTCATCATGCAAACTGTTTGCAATCAAATGCGTATCAGAAATTACCCAAAATTCAGTATTAAGATCCTTCGTAATCATTTTTTATCTTCTGTTTGCCCAATATTGATAGAAATCTACTCTTAAATTACCATTAAACAGCTTACGCTTCTTAGTAGCCCTTGCTCCAAAACATTTTTCAAAATTAGGATCAGCTGTTAAATAATATTGACTAAATGAGTCTAGTGGACGTAAAACTTCACCCATTTGCTTATATAATTCTTCAGCAGATTCTCGATCCTTAAGACGTTTACCATAAGGCGGGTTGGCAATAATAATTCCATTTTCTAAGTCAGTAGTAAAGTCTTTGACCGCTACTTGCTTAAAACGAATATCTTGTAAAACCCCTGCATTATGAGCGTTTAACTTAGCAACCTCAAGTACAGATTGATCAATATCACTAGCCCAAATAGGAGCGTCTAATGTTTTGACCTCTGCCTTAGCTTTTTCTAATGCAGATTTATGTAAATCGTGATTAAACCAATCGAAATTATCAAAAGCAAATTTTCGCCATGTTCCTGGTGCAATGTTTTTAGCAATTAAAGCCGCTTCAATTGCTAAAGTACCAGAACCTGTCATTGGATCAATCAGGGGATGCGTTCCATTATACGGGGTCAATTTTAATAAACCTGCCGCAAAGTTTTCCTTTAATGGTGCGCCACCATGTTCTACTCTATATCCACGCTTAAAAAGACTTGCTCCAGTAGTATCCAAGGAAATACGAGCAATATTTTTATAAATGTGAACATCCAATGGATATTCACTACCAGTTTCTGGCAAGAAGCCACGTCTATGATATTGATCAATCATCTTATTGACGATAGCTTTCTTTACGATCGATTGTACATCTGGTTCAGAGTGAAGCTTCGACTTGACTGCACGACCTTGCACAGGAAACTTAGCATCTACTGGCAACAAATCTGCCCAGTTGTAATCATAAACTTCATTAAATAGAGTATCAAAATCGGTTGCTCTAAATTCTTTTAACAAGATTTTGATTCTATCTGCAGTTCTTAACCACAAGTTAGTCTTTACAATATCTTCTTGGGTTCCCTTAAAAAACACACGTCCATTTTCGACTTTGGTCTTGTAACCCATACTTTGTAATTCTTTGTTTACAACGCTTTCAAAACCAGCGCCCATAGTTGCGTATAGTTGATATTCTTTCATTATTTCTCTTTCGTTAATTAAAAATAAAAAAAGAGCTGGACTCAAGCCCAACTCTGCCAATGTGAATCTCTATAAGCCACGTTTTGTTCCAGTAATTCTGGCAAAAATCACCTTCAGTAGTCATCTATCTTTATTGTCAAAGACAATAACCTGGTCTTTAGTTCATTTTCTTAGACCAAGACTCCCCCACCAAATTTGGGTTTCACGCTCGCAGGGTTTACCTCGTTCCACCAAAATCATTTCTAATTTTGCTTCGTCACTGTGGCACTTTTCAGGATAGTCATGCATGTCTTAAAGATTTAGCATTTTTTCCGCCGTAAGAGTTAAAAACTCTTCTCCAGCTTATTGAGCTGAATACGATCACTACAAGCATCGCAGCCTGTGCGTGCGTGGACTTTCCTCAGCTAGCATATAGCTAGCCGCGCCTACTCAAGATCCACACCGTTAACCATTATAGCAAAAATTAATGCTTTACACCATAAACATGTTGTTCAAGATTATAAACTTTTCTTTCTAAAGTTGAAATTCGTTGAATAATGGCCATGTTAGTTGAAATTTCGCCCTGATTATCATCCGCAAAATTAGGAACTGAGGCAGTTCTTCTATGAGTTGGGGTGTAAGTTTTTACTTTATCTTCCTTCTCTGTTTCAACTGTCTTCTTTTCCTTTTGTCTTTCGTCCATTATTTGACGTTGAAGTGTGCCAATTTGTCCATATAAATCTTCAATAATTTGTTGAAAATTCTCATAATCTGAAATAACTTCATCCAAATAAGCATCTACTTCGTCTGGATCATAACCTTTTACTTTACTTCTAAATTGCTTTTTTAGTATGTCTTGTGCAGATAGTTTAATATCATTTAAATTTGCCATTCTACTGACAACTCCTTTACATTCATTTTTATTTTAGCAAAAAGATAGCCTAGGTAAAACCAAGATTTCCATTTTTATAAAACTTTAAAATTATTCGGAGAAATAATTCTGTCGATGAGTCTCTTGATATTCTTCCGCTGCATCTTGTAAATCATAAAAATCAATTAAATCTAATGGATATTCTTTAGTTTCTTGGTACTTTTGAATTAAATTATAATCATATTTTGGTTTGCCGGGATGCTCTGGGTCATAAATCATCAAAGCTCTATCAGTATGTTGAACCATAAAATTTTGATAATTACGTAATTGCACCGAATTTTGATAAGGTAGATTAGAAGTTGAAGCAAAAAAGTCGACGCGTTCTTTTAAGTTTAAAAACTTAGACTGATTATTTTCATTCCAGCGATCAGCAAACTTCTCATACGGGATCATAATAGAAGTTCGCACAGGAAACTTTTGACCCAATTCTAGTCCTACTTCTGCCGCCCATTGCTCGATTCCTAAATTTGCTCCCGTAATAATCCAGTCCAACTGGTCCTCTTCAAGCAAACTCTTAAAATAATTTCTTAAAGCGTACTTAATAACAGTAATTTTAGGGTCTTTATCACCAAAAACATTTAATTCATAACTACGATAACCAGTTACCCATAAACGCTGCATTAAAAGCCCCCTATATTCAAAAATCTAGTCTTTATTGCTATAATGCTAACAGGAGTGAAGTCAATGGTCAAATATCCAAGCGGCAGTTTAGCTGCATTTAGAAAACCTATTAAAAAGAAAGAAAATAGTACTCGTCGTCCATATACTCACCGGAAAGGCGTTAACTTTTCTGATCGTGGAATGACACTTGAACAACAAATTAATGAATCTAATAAATACTATTTGACTGAGGGTATCGCCGTAGTTCATAAGAAGCCTACCCCCATTCAAATTGTTAAGGTTGATTATCCTAAACGCTCTAAAGCTGTTATTCGTAAAGCTTATTTTAGACAAGCTTCAACTACTGACTATAACGGCGTTTATAAAGGATATTATCTTGATTTCGAAGCTAAAGAAACCAGAAATAAAACCAACTTTCCTTTAAAGAACTTTCATGAGCACCAGATTTTTCATTTGAGCGCATGTTTGAAGCAAAAAGGAATTTGCTTTACAATTATTAGATTCGCTAGTTTGGAACGATATTTTGTCACTCCAGCTAGCTTTGTAATTAATGCTTGGAGAGAAAAGGATAAAAGTTCTATGACTTTAAAAGAAATCGTGGACAATTCCTATGAAATCAAAAGCGGTTTTCGTCCTACACTACCTTATTTAAAAGCAGTTGATAAATTTATTGCAGATAGGGAAAGATAATCATGACAGAAAATAATATGAAACGTGAATCACGTAGAAATTATCATAAACGAAGGTCGATTAAGAATAGTTTAGGTATCAAAATCATTAAATGGTTTTTTCTAATAGTTTTGCTATTGATTGTTTCAGGTATTGGGCTATTTGCTTTTTATGCAAAAGATGCACCTAATATCAGTCAAGATCAATTGCAAAGTGGCGGTACGTCTAGTTTATATAATAATGATGGTAAGTTTTTGTTGTCACTTGGTTCTGAAAAACGAATTTACGTAAAAAATAAAGATATACCACAATTATTAAAAGATGCCGTAGTTTCCGTTGAAGACAAGCGTTTTTATAAAGATAAGCTTGGCGTAGATCCAATTAGAATCGTCGGTTCTATGCTTACTAATGCCAAAAGCAATAGTATTGCTGCTGGTGGTTCTACTATTACTCAACAACTAGTTAAGTTAACAGTATTTTCTACTGCAGCATCACAACGTACCTTAAAGAGAAAGGCTCAAGAAGCTTGGCTAGCAGTTAAAGTACAACATGAGTTCAGTAAAGACCAAATTTTAGAATTCTATATTAACAAAGTCTTCATGAATTATGGAAATTATGGTATGGGAACTGCTGCTAACTATTACTATGGCAAGCCACTGAAAAAGCTTGATTTAGCTCAAACTGCTTTAATCGCAGGGATGCCTAATGCTCCCGTTGCCTATGATCCTTACCTTTATCCTCAAAAGGCCCAATATCGTCGTAACATTGTTTTAAAAACTATGCTACAAAACGAAAAGATCACTAAAGATGAGTATAACCAGGCAATTAATGAACCAATTACTAAGGGGCTAAAAAAGCGTCGAGCAGATAACGAATCGAAGATTCGAAAGATCGATGATCCATACATCAAAGAAGTTATTTCTGAAGTTAAGAGCAAAGGTTTTGATCCTTATAATGATAATTTGAAAATCACTATTAATATTGATCAAAATGCTCAAAACAAACTCTATGAATTGGCAAATAATGGCTCTGTCCCATTCACAAACAATAAAATGCAAATTGGTGCTACAGTGATCGATCCTAATAATGGTCATGTTGTAGCAATTTTAGGTGGTCGACACTTGCCTTCAGTTCAATTAGGCTTAGATCGTGCTGTTCAAACTGGACGATCGACAGGTTCATCAATTAAGCCAGTATTAGATTACGCTCCTGCAATTCAATATTTGAATTGGTCAACTGCAAAGATGCTTGACGATAGCAAATATGTTTACCCAGGTACTAATATCCAACTCTATGATTGGGATAATAAATATGATGGCATGATGACTATGCGTAAAGCTTTGGAACAATCACGTAATGTTCCCGCTGTTAAGACATTAGCTGATGTTGGTGTTAAACGTGCTTCTGCTTTTGCTCGTCGATTGGGCGTTAATGTCCCAGCCAATTCCGGATTATCAGTTGCTATTGGTGCTAATGCCTCTAGTTTGCAAATGACAGGTGCTTACAGTGCATTCGCAACAATGGGCATTTACCATAAGCCTCAATTTGTCTCTAAAATTGAAACACCTGATGGTTTAACTAGAAATTATGACTCTAACGGTGTTCGTGTTATGAAGAAGTCAACAGCATACATGATTACTGATATGCTGAAAGGCGTCATCAAACATGGTTCAGGTACTAATGCAAAGATTCCAGATCTTTATCAAGCTGGTAAAACTGGTACTGTTAAATATTCTGATGAAGATTTAGCAAAATACCCTGGTTATAATTCAACTCCTAAGGACTCCTGGTTTGTTGGTTACACTAGATCTTATACAATTGGTATATGGACAGGTTATGATAATTTAAAGGATGGTACTATTTCAGGTATTGGACAACAATCAGCTCAACTAATGTATAAGAGCATGATGTCTTACTTAATGAGAAATAAACCAAACTTGAATTGGGAACAGCCTAAATCTGTCATTCGTGCAAAAACTGGCGGCACTTGGCAACTATATGTTAGAGGTCATGCCCCTGCTGGTGTCAGTGATAGCGCGGCCAGTTACGATGAAGATGATGAAGAAACTGATACAAATAATGAGACCAACAATTCTGTTAATACAAACAATACTCAGTCTTCTTCTAGTGAAGCTGGTACTGCTCATCAATCAAGCAGAGTTGAAAGATCTCAATCTAGTCAAAGTAGTCGTGAACAATCATCATCTTCCGCTTCACATACTCAAAGTAGTAGGCCGACAAGAAATGAAGATAACGAAGATCATGAACAAAATCATGATGACTCTGATAAAGATTAATTGTTTAAGAGTAGACTGGCGTGTCTACTCTTTTTATTTGTCTGCCGAAACGTAGTGAAGGCAGACTTTGTTTTATGCATTTTAAATTTAGTAACAACTCACTATAATTATATTATTAAGATGAAAAAGGTTTATTTCTCTAAGCATTTTTGCAAATAGAAATAAACCTTTTTCATCTTAATTAATTCAAATATGAATATGGATCACCTTTGGCTCTGGCTGGCATTGTATATCTTCCAAATAGAATCATAGCATGATGCGTTTTAATCCATTCATTCTTAGGTAAAATTGATTCCAACCGTTGTTCAACTTCATGTGGTGTTGCCTTTTGATCAACAATATGAAACACCTTCGATATTCTTGATACATGCGTATCTACCGCAATTGCTGGAACTCCGTAACCTTCAGCTAAAACTACATTAGCAGTTTTCTCTCCTACTCCAGGTAACGTCATCAAAGTCTTCTTATCTTCAGGAATTTCACTATTATACTTTTCAACTAAAATTTGTGCAGTAGCTTTTAAGTGTTTGGCCTTTGAGCGATACAATCCAATAGTCTTAATTGTATTTTCAATCTCTTCAATTGGAGCATTGGCTAAAATTTCAGGAGTAGGAAATTTTTTAATAAAATCAGGCATAACCCGATTAACCATTTTATCGGTCGTCTGTGCACTCATCATTACTGCACACAACAAATGAAAAGTATTATCCCATTGCAATTCGCCTTTAGCATCAGGGTACATTGCTAAAATTCTTTTTAAAACACTACGTGCTTTATCATCGCTTAATAAATCTTCTGCCATCCTATCTGTTCCTCTTTAAAAATCTCTCAATTTCATCAACGGTTTTTAAGTTATGCCGCTGCCAATTAAGTAAAACTCGATCAATATATTTCAAAGAATAAGCCTGAGACAACACAGCTTCTCTCAGAGCCAATTCTATCACTTCAGGAGTATAATGATCCACACTTAGCCATTGAGCGATCTCTTCCCTCTCAATTGGGCTCAGATAACGTCCAAACTCTACCTCAACTTTACGAGAAAGATAATTTAACGGATTATTATCTAAATCATCTACAACGGATACAGTCTTTTCTCTCTTCTTATCTTTGATTAATACATTCTGATCTATATATTGATCTATAGCATCATACAATTTATTTAAGCTATATCTATTACCAATTTTATCTTGATTATCTTTTACTTGCTCAATAGTTAAATAATCTCGATCAATTAGTCTTTGAATAATATTGCCAACATCTGCTACCGTCAAATTAGTATTAGCCGCTATTTTTTCGTTCGAGGGGAACGACTCTCCACGCTGACTAAAAGCTTCCAGTTGAATAATTAACAATAACTCCGCATCACTAATATTAAGTTTAGAATAGTACGCAATTAAGCCATTTTGTAAGGTGGTAAAACCTAAAGCGCGATAATCATTAAATTGCAAGGCAGATTTCCTTTCCAAAAATAAAAGTTGAACTAATAAATAGTCCAACTTTCGGTTTATATATTCATAATTGTCGATGCAATTATTAAGGTTGCATTCTGTTAATCAATCTTGGGAATGGAATTGCTTCACGAATATGGTCAAGGTGACATACCCAAGCAATAGTACGTTCAAAGCCCATACCGAAGCCTGAGTGAGGAACACCACCAAATTGACGTAAGTCAAGGTACCATTGATAATCTTCAAGGTTAAGACCAGCATCAATAATTTGTTGCTTCAACACTTCGTAGTTACCTTCACGTTCTGATCCACCAAAGATTTCACCGTAACCTTCTGGTGCAATAACATCAGCACATAAGTATTCCTTTGGATTATCAGGATTCTTCTTCATGTAGAATGGCTTAATTGAGGTTGGGTAGTTTACGATAAATACTGGACGGTCATATTGTTCAGAAATGTAACCTTCATCAGGTGCACCAAAGTCATCGCCCCACTTAAAGTCACGACCTGCCTCTTGAAGCATCTTAACAGCATCATCATATGGAAGACGAACAAAGTTACCTTCGGTAGTTGGACGAAGCTTTTCAGGATCTCTACCTAAAATCTTCAATTCGTATTCATTCTTGTCTAATACTTGCTTAACCATGTAAGCTAAGTATCTTTCTTGTAAGTCTAATGATTCATCTTGGTGCATCCAAGCCATTTCGGGTTCCATCATCCAGAATTCAGTCATGTGACGGCGACCCTTTGATTCTTCCGCTCTAAATGTTGGACCAAAAGTAAAGATCTTGCCATAAGCCATAGCACCAGCTTCACCGTATAATTGACCAGATTGTGATAAGTAAGCATCATGGTCAAAGTATTCAACGTGGAATAATTGAGTAGTACCTTCTGGAGCTGAGTGCATGAAAATTGGTGCATCAAACTTAATGAAGCCTTCCTTTTCAAAGAAGTCTACAGTAGCCTTAAACATAGTATTTCTAATTTGCATAATAGCAAATGGCTTCTTTGATCTTAACCATAAGTGACGGTGATCAAGCAAGAAATCAACACCATGTTCCTTATTACCAATAGGGTAACCTTCATTATTTGAAACAACCTTTAAATCAGTAATTTGGATTTCGTAGCCAAAGTGAGAACGTGCATCTTCATGTACGGTACCAGTGATATAAAAACTTGATTCTTGTCTAAGTGATTTAGCAGCTTCAAATACTTCATCTGTTACATCATTTTTACGAACTACACCTTGGAAGAATGCAGTACCATCACGCAATTGCAAGAAAATAATTTTTCCGCTTGATCTTTTATCTGTTAACCAAACATGCATCTTAACTTCTTCGTCAACATGTTTAGAAGAATCTTTAATTGAAATCAATTCTGTCATAAAATTCCTGTCCACCTTTTTATCAATTATACAGTTCCATGATACCAAAGTTTCTATAAATTATCGACTTCTGAAATATCATTTCCATCTTTAAATTCATATATTGTATAGCCCAAATTATCATTATGCTTTTTATAGGCTACTTCCCAAACTGCTTGGCCTTTATACCAACCAAGATTAATATGATTAATTGTAGCATCAGAATGAGAGGATTTAAACTTATTTTTAATATAGGTTTCAGATGCTCCTTTATTTGCTGGATATAAATATGCTTTTTTAGAGTTAGGCAAATAAACAAAATAATAGCGTTTGCCTTTTTCCCCGGTTCCAGTAATAGCATAACTACTAGTTCCTCTATCTAAATGATAGTAGCTTTGAATATTCTTAATTGGAGTTTTAGTCCGGGCTATTTCTGCAATTTTTTGATCATTACCTCGACTGCGAGACCCCGCATAATAAAAGATTAAAATGCTAGCCACAAAAGCAATTATAACAATCCCGATTACCCATGATATAAATTTTAACGTTTGTCTCGTATCATCTTGTATCATCATTTTTTCTTATTTTCTAATTCTTTTAATTTCTCTTTTGTAACTCTTTCTACCTTAACAGGAATTGCCTGTAAGAACGCCTTGCCATATTCTTTAGACCATAATCTAGGATCCAAAATAATATATTGTCCATGATCTTTTTCACCACGAATTAAGCGCCCCATTCCCTGTCTGAATCTAATAACAGCTCGAGGGAGGCTATCCTTTTCAAAGACGTTAATCCCTTGATCTTCTAGTTTTTTCTGTCTTAAACGAACTTCTGGCTGATCTGGGGATTCAAATGGCAATCGTGCTGCAAATACAGTATCAATACCACAATCATGAAAATCGATTCCTTCCCAAAAACTATCAGCACCAATAATAATCGCTTTTTTAGCAATTACAAATCTTTTTGCAATTCTATTATTAGAACCCGATATTCCTTGGGCCAATATTTCGAAATCTTTTAATTCTGGGGAATTCATAATAGCCATGAATACCGTTCGAATTTTTTCTAGATTAGTCATTAACACTAGGACGTGGTTTTTATTTGTAAGATCGTTAATTAAAATTTGCTCAATATCATCTTCATACGCTTCACTATCTGGATTAGGCATGTTATTAACCGAGATTACTTGCAAATGCTTCTTAATGTTAAATGTGCTTTTGCCTATGTATTCAACTACAGCCATATTTTTTAAAGCCAGCTGGTTAACAGCATAATCAAAATTATGGTTACTGGTTAATGTAGCACTGATAAAAGCAATATGGTCAAAGCAACTATAAATTTGATTAAGCACTTCTTCAGCATCTAACATCAGCCAATCTAAGTTAGTGCTTAAAGGATCATCCGGATTAGTAACCATCAATATAAACCCATCTTGATCCAAATTTTGCGAATCAGATAATATATCTGCTAATTGATAACTCTTTTCAGAATAATAATCTAAACGATCAATTTGTTCAGTAATTTCACTCAGCAGAGTCTCAGTATTGGTCAGAATTTGTTCTTGCTCATGATAAAGTTCAAACAAAACCTGATTGGTTAATTCTCTAACTTCCTCTAATTTTTGTTGGAACTTAGATAATAATTGCTTAAATTGACTATTTTTATTAAATAAGCCTTTTCCTTGAAAACTTAATTCTAAAGTTCCATTAGCCAAAAATGACCTATTGACTGCATTATCGTTTTGAGCGTATAAATCCTTTTGTAAATCATTAATACATTGAATCAATTCTAGAATCTGTGGATCAAGCTTTTTTAATAAAAAGTTGAGTTGCACATTAGCATTAAATTGATTTTCTACACCATCATTAGAAAAATAAAGCAGGTTGCGTAAATGACTTAATACGCCCCATAAAGCTTCAAAGCGTAATGAATCATTACGTGAACTAATAACGCTTTCAGTAAAGCGATGTGCTTCATCAACTACTAAATATGGGTTTTGCCCCCAAATAGTGTCCATATAATGATTAGCCAAATAAGCATGGTTAGTAACTAATATATCAGCCTCTTCCTGGCGCTTTCGTGCAAGATTCCAGAAATCTACACTAGCAAAACGACTACCTACTCTTGCATCCCCCGGGTGTTGAATCTGTGCAAACAACGGAGCATTATAGTTAGTCAAATTTAGCTCATCTAGATCACCAGTTTTAGTTTCCGTAAGCCAAACTAAGATCTGCATCTGTAATACAAGAGTATCTTTATTCGGCGTACCTTGAAAAATCGTTTGTACAAACCCATCTAAATCTAAATAATGACTGCTGGATTTAACGACCTCAGCTGTTAAATCTAATTTAGTAACCTTTAAAAGCTGAGGTATCTCATGCTCCATTATCTGCTCTTGTAATACCTTGGTTGGTGTAGCTACTACTAGTTTTCTACCCGAATAAAGTTGATACGCATATGAAAACAAATATGAGAAAGTCTTTCCAGTTCCATTAGGCGCTTCAATTATCATAGCTCGTTTATCGGGATTATTAATAAATTGATGTAAATGGTTAATTAAATCTACCTGAGCACGACGAAAATGCAATTTACCTTTAAACAAATTCTTCTTTTCATCATCAGTTTTTGGAAAATGAGCATTCTCTCCATGACGATCTAATTGATCATTCTGTTTTTGTAAAATAATATTGCGAACCTGCATATAGCTTGAGCTCAGTGGCCGTTTTTGCTTACGCAGATTATCTGCAATTGTCGCAATTACCCAAGATGTATCTCTAATTAAACTTGCTGATAAAGAGCTCAACGTATTCAAAGTTGCCTGAGGAAGACTCTCTAATTTATAAATAATTTTAATTAATAAAATGGCGGTCCCGTATGCATCTGAATCAGCCTTATGAGGATTAAGATGTTTAATCTTAAGTTGAGCAGTTAGATCACTCAACTTATATGAAGGCAATATAGGAAAAGCAATCTTAGCTAATTCCACTGTATCAATTGCCTTATTAGTCAAAGCCTCATAGCCATGTTGTACTAATTCATAATTTAGAAAAGGTAAATCGAAATCAACATTATGCGCTACGAAAACCGTATCTTTTAAAATCTCTACTATCTTCGGTGCATAAACAGAGAAATCATCTTTCCCTTGTACATCTTCATTATGAATACCAGTCAGATTAACTACAGACTGGGGAATTTCACGATGAGGATTAATCATAAATGAATATGTCTTAACCACCCTCATATTTTTGATAATTGCACATCCGAACTGAATAATATGATGGCCTTTTTCTCGCTGCGTTCCTGTAGTTTCTAAGTCAACAACAGCAAAGGTATCTTTTGCAAAAATCTTTGCCATCTTTTTCCTTCTTTCTAACTACTTAACCTCAACTACTTGTTTTGCATCAAGCAGAATTAAATATTTGCCAATAACTTTCTTTTCACTAAATTCATTTAACGCTTGTTCATACAAACGAAGCTGACCAGTATATTTTTCTTTAATTAATTCAATTGATTTATCAATATTAGATTTATTCACATGATCAGTTTTGTAATCAAACAAAATGATACCATTCTTTGCTACAAAATAACCATCAATTGTACCATGAACCAAAATTTCAGCATCTGGATCACTAAAATCCTTAAATAAAGTTCTAGCTGAAAGCAAACTAGAAAAATCAACTTCTCGCTTTAAATTATCTGGCTCTTTCCAAAAAGCTTTGGCAAAATCACTATGAACAAACCAGTCAATTTGGTCCTTCTTTAAGCTCGAAACAATATCTGGATTCAATTTCTTTTGTTCAATCAACGTTTCTATCTCTTGATCTAAATTATCTGCACTATCATTCGTGTAATCATAATACTGCAGGATTAAGTGAGTAGCCGTACCGATTTCTGCTCCTGTAAATTTTGTTTGATACAAAAAATTAGGCTTGGTATCAATTGGTTGCAAATAACGATTAGTAGAAGTTAATAAATGTGAATTCTCTAATTCAGCATCTATTGGATCATTAAATGCTTTTTTGATTTCAGAAACCGCTTGATAAGCCGTAGTTTCACTTGCATCTTTGAAAGGATAATCAAATTGATAAAGCTGGTTGACTGTCTGCGTTAGCAAATTAAGCTTACTTGTATTTTCCTGCTGCTTATTATCAGTTTCTTCTTTTTCAGTAAATTTAATATCTTCATCCTGATAATCAATAAACAAGATCTTTTGACTTTGATCGATTGACTTAGTAACATCACTCAATTTAATAGCCACATGTCGATCAAATCTTAATGAAGGTCCGATAAAACTTAAAGGACTAGTAGCTGATAATTTATTAATTAATGGCAGTTGACCAGCGTGATTCAATTCCGTCGACCATTCTTTTACCTTTTTGTTAAAGCTAGGAACATCACCTACCAAAATCAATTTTTGCTTTGCTCTAGTTAAAGCCACATAAAGAATACGTGCTTCTTCTTCAAGCAATTGCTGTTTTTTAATAATGTTCCCCATTGCCTTAACTAGTGAGTCTACACGATAATGCTTTTCTCTTAAGGTAATCCCCATACTATCAGAGTTAATAATATAATTACCATTTAAATCGCGCATCTGATAATGGTGCTGCATCCCTACATAGAAAACAATTGGAAACTCTAATCCCTTAGAACCATGAATCGTCATTAATCTAACAGCATTACCAGCTTCTTTAGTTAAAAGTGGCTGTGCTAAATCTTTTTGACTACGTCTCATTCGATCAATGAAGTTAATAAATTGATATAGTCCTTTAAAGCCTGCACTTTCATATGAAGAAGCTCTTTCATATAGTGCTTCTAAGTTAACTCGCCGCTGCTCACCATTAGGCAATGCCGTCATTATCTCTAATAAATTAGTACGCTCATATATGCTCCAAATTAATTCCGATATTCTATGGGTAGTGGCAAAACTACGCAATTCTGCTAACTGATTTAAAAAGTTTTTACACTTTTTACTTAACTCATCGTTAGTACCTACATATGAAGTAAGTGCACTATAAAAGTTGCTATTTTTACTCTTAATTCTAATTCTGGCTAGCTCTTTTTCATCAAAATTGAACAGTGGAGAACGTAATACTGTTACTAATGGAATATCCTGATCAGGATTATCAATTATTTTTAAATAATTCATCATGACAGTTAATTCAAAAGTTTGAAAATAGTTTTCTGCATCAGTAACAAATAATGGAATATCTTGCTTAGCAAATTCTTGCATAATTTCCAGATTATCACTACGACTTCTAGTTAAAATAGCAATATCACTATATTGCATATCTCGCATTTTACCAGTATTACTGTCAAAAACCTGAACGTGTTCTTCTTCTAACTGCTTAATCCGAGCAAGTACCATTTGAATTTCAGAAAAGTCTATCTCACTTTCATCTTTATTAGTGCCGTTTTTCTTTTCATGAATAATCACTTCACTTGCTTGAGGCAGTGATTTGGGATAATATTTCGCCCCAAAAACTAGCTGCCCTTCTTTTTGATAATCAATCCCACCAAAATTAGTACTTAAAATGCTCTTAAACACTAGGTTAACTGTTTCTGTTACTGGCTCGGTTGATCTAAAATTATCTGACAACAAAATCCGTTCTTCATGTTCATTCTGTTCTTGGGCAAATTGATGATATTTTTGTAAAAACAGACTTGGTTCAGCTTGTCTAAATCCATAAATTGACTGTTTTACATCCCCCACCATGAAAAGAGTGTTCTTTTCCTCATTTTTAATTTGCTGAATAATTCTTTCCTGCAGAGCATTAATATCCTGATATTCATCAATCAGAATTTCCTTAAACTTATTTTGATAAAAATCGCGCGCCATTTGGGAACTAGACGTATCTTGACTTAAGATTTGATAAGCTAATTGCTCCATATCACTATAATCAAGCAAATTTTCATTACGTTTTAACTGATTAAAGCGTTCAATTAATTTAATTTCAGCAGCTGAAATAGCACTGACAATCTTTTGCCCGTCTTGCATAATCTTGATCTGCTCTTTTTCAGCTACCGCAAAAAATGAAGTAAAGGTATCGAATACCTGACTCTTCGATTCATCTTTTAAAGCTTGGATTTCTTCATAAAACTCTACCAGGTCTTCATCCCATTTTTTCGATTTACGAAAACTAATTGTAAATACGCAGCTTCTTAATAACTCCCTCTGCTTATCATAATCAGCATCTTCTTTAACCGCTTGGACAAAATTATCTATATTCTGTGCAAACAGCGTGAATGACTCTTTTACCTTAGCCAATTCCTTAGTTTCCATCACAGCTTGTGATAAATAAGATGCTATCTTGTCCTGTAATTCCGAGAATTTAGCCACAATATACGGCTTAATTTGTTTTTGCCAAATCTTTGATTCCACAACGCTGTCTTCAATATCATAAATCTGTGGCAATTGTTTAAGCCAAGCGCGATATTCTGGTTTTGCCATAGCAAAATTGTATAAATCTAATAGCAAATCACGAGGACTATCTGCATCCCGATCACCAGCGAAATTATCATAGAAATGTCTAAAAGCTTGATCCTTATTGGTTAACATTTCCCCTTCGATCTCACGCAAAGCACGTTCTTTCAACAAGGCAGCTTGCGTATCATCAGTTAAGATCGTAAAACTAGGATCTAACTCAATTGAATAATAAAAGCGATGAATTACATCCAAACAAAATGCATCAATAGTTGAAATATTAGCGGTATCTACCTGATTTAACTGCTCACGCAAATATCTATGATTAACTCCAGGTTTGGCTAATTCTTTAGTTAAAGCGGCTTTAATTCTGATCTTCATTTCTTCGGCTGCGGCTTTGGTAAAAGTCACAACTAATAATTCATCTACTCGCGTACCTGCTAAAATTTCTTTTAAAACACGCTCAACTAAAACAGTAGTTTTACCACTACCGGCAGATGCGGAAACTAAAATATCATGCCCTTGATCATTAATTGCTTTTTCTTGTTCTTTTGTAAATTGTGGCAAAACTAATCCTTCTTTCCTAGTTTTTCCTTAATTTTAGCTAACAAATCTTTCTTACTCATGTTGCTAATCTCGTGATATTGATTATGTCTAAGCATGGCGTCAAAGAAGAAAATATCTTTAAAGTCTGAATATGTTAGAGCATTTTTGCTCCTGCCATAACGATATGGATTTAATTCAATTTGACCAGATAAAATCTGTCTAGAAGCTTCTTTAATAAGATATTCATCATATTCCAATAGCAACTGAATTTCTTCTTCGCTAAAGTTACGATCTGCTGGCAATTTAAAGCCGCCTTTTGCCTTGGTTCCTACTCCTGTATAAAGTTGAGAAGCTTGACTAGGCTTACCATCTAATAATGGCTCAGCTTCTAACAAAATTTCCGGATTATTACTAATTAGGCCCGTATACATCAACTTAGGCTTACTATCCATTGCATTTTCACGTAAGTTTAAGCTGCTATCAATTAACTTATTACTATTTAGCCTTTCTAGCTGTCTAGTAACTGTTTGATAAAAAGCACCTAATAGCGAAAGCTTGTCCTCTTCCGCAAAGAAATGATTATTATTAGTTAAAACATCCAAGTAAGAAACCATCTGAAGGGCGATACCGTTATAAAACATCCCTAAATCAAATTTTTTAGCAGAAGATTTGTAATCGATCACTTGCGCTAAAACTTGATCTTTATTAGCAAAATTAGCTAAATCTACTCGGTCTATTTTCCCGCGTAAATTAACTTGATGATTACCAGCTAAATCCGGAATATCTAAACTGATACCTTTAATTTTTTGATCTAAACCAAAACTTAATTCAGAATATTTGGCTCGCAGCGGTGTTTCAGCTAGTGATTTACGCCAATTTCGAGCTACCTTGGAAGTCGTATGATCTAAACAGTGGAATAAATACTGGTTAAACGGGTCATTCATCAATTGAGCATATTTACTTTCATCCTTGATAACATCTCTAACCTGATTAAGTTGCTGCTCAAGCTCTACACTACTTAAATCGGCCAAATCAAGATGCTGTTCATTCAATCGCTTAACTAACCGATCAAATGTCTCATGGAAATAATTTCCGGCTTGAATAACATCAAATTCATTTTCAAAGCGGCGCCGTAATTTTAACCCGTAGGTCAAGAAATACTCATAAGAATTTTCATAAAAAGTCTCCAACTGTGAAACTGATGAATACAAATTCTTACCATATAGTTCCGCTGCTAAATCTTCTCCGATATCTTCAGGCTGATTATCAAAGTCGCTTGCGTCAAGCACAACTTTTACTTTTTGTGGTAAATATTTCTGTGTAATTCTTAGAAGTTCATTTATTGCATCAGATGAAGCATTAGAATTCATATAGGCTAAGTAACCTAGGCTCGCATCAGGATTAGTTATGAAAGATAAAAGATCCTGCATCTTTTCTGGTAGATCATGTTGACTAAATTCAGGCGCACCATAATTTTGTAGACGCTGATAATAAATTGACGGATCTAATTTCTCATTTGATGCATTTAACACAGGATAAGAAATATACACTCTGTCCTGCGCTAAGGCTAAAGACAAGCCAAACTGATAATTTTGATCTAAATTATTTAGTCGCTGATTATCTTCCAAATATGCATCAGATTCAAAACTACTTTGCAATTGATTTAAATTTTCTGTCGTCAAAAAACCTGGCTTTTTTTCAATTGCAGGTAAATTTCCGCTTGTCGCACCAATAATAAAGACTTGCTTATACCCACTGGCTTGAACCATTCCCATTTCTGATAAGTTGACAGCATCAAGAGTTGAAGGGATTTGCGAGAAAGCAGCTTCCTTGAATGCGCTAATCATCATATTAAAAAATTCATCTAAATCAAATTGCTCTGGGTTAATTGCCAGATAATCTTTCAATAATTGAATCAGCAAGTCCCATAATTGTTCAGGTTGCTGTGCTTGTTGCAAATCACCAGATTCATTCGCATCATCGCGCCATTGTTCTAAACGCTCAGCAATTCCGTTCTTAGTCAAAAAATCAAAGAATATGGTTAGAGCTTTTTGACTATCCTTTTCTTGCTCTAATTTAGTAAACAAATTTGTAACTTTATCTACCAAATAACCACGTAATCGATCAATTTTGACCACTTCTTCATCAATTTTGTCTAATCTGATAACTTCTGCACTTACAAAATCTGCAAAATGTTTTTTCCACAAATTATGATTAATTCCGTGAGCTAAAACAAAATTTTCTAATTCATCTACATCATGAATATACTCAGCTTCTTCTTTATACCAAGATGGGATGAGCAAATGCGTCTTTAATATGGCAAGCATACTCTGCGTCTGAAATGGACTATCCTTTAAGTCACGTAAATTGAACAGATTTTCAATCAATACAACTAGAGGGTGATATTTCATTTCCTGCTGCAAATCATTAAAGAAAGGAATATTATTTTGCCGCAAAATTGGCGTTAAATATGTCTCATATTCTTTCAAATCCGGTGCCAAAATTAGAAAATCACGGTAGCGATAATTATTCAGAGCCACTTGTTGATAAATTGTTCGCGCAACAAAATATGCTTCCGCATACCGAGAATCAGCTTTAACAAGTTGTACTTGATTTAATTCATCAACTTTAGGAATCGTTTCTGTCCAAAGGCTGTTTAGGATTTCACGTGAAGTAGGCTCAGCAGCAATCGGAAATTCATTTGCTACATAATCCATATCTCTCTCTTGCAAAAACGAAACTAATCGCTGGATAGTTTGTTGAATGACGTAATCATAATCTCCTTCTTCGGCTTTAGGATTGATGTTTCCTAGTCTCGTTTTAAAAGCCAGTGTTACATCTTTAGCTTTTCTCATTAAGATTTGAATAGTTAACATTTCCTGCAGAGAAAAATGAGAGAAATCACAGAAATAAAAACTAACATGTTTTAAATCAGAATTTTTAGCTAAAATTTCATTCAACTGTACTTGTACTTCGTTTTTAGTTGAAAATTTGCCCGCTATTTCCTCAATAAAAGCATTATAAATAATCCGTAAATCATGAATTTTACTTTTAGTTTCTTGATCTAAATTAGTTTCATCTATGTTATCCAAATCCAAATTGCCGTCATACACTTGTAAAATCGTATTATAAAGTTGACGTACCATCCCTGAATTACTCTGTTCAAAGATAATCAGCTCGTCTTGCTTTTCCTCAATAATATGGGTTAGCAACATCGCACTAGCAGCATCATCTAATTGTGTAGGCAATCCCTGTTCAGCATCTTTTAAGAAAAACCACGCTAAACGCGAGAACGATAACACGTACAGATTTTTGACTGCTGTCTCCGTTTGCTTTTTCTTAGATGCAAGTTTATTAATCGCTCTAACTTCTGTGGTAAACTTAATATGATTAGGAACGATGATAAAAGTTTTGTTTTCTGGGTGCTTTTGATAATTTTCAATTGCTGAGGCCAGAATTTTTTCTTGTAATGGGTCAGTTTGTCGTCCTGTTAAAATTTTGATCATTTGTTCGCACTTCCTTGTTTATTATTTTATCATAGCAAGGTTGATATCTTTTATTAAATCTATTTTAAGGATGATTAAAAAATGAAAACTAGTTTTTTAGCTCATGGGAAAGTAATTATTATTGGTGAACATTCTGTTGTTTACGGCTATGATGCTTTAGCGATGCCTATCAAAGCTTTGCATATTAAAACTACTGTCGAAAACAATTCTAAAATGTGGATGGATACCGCACGCTACCATGGCTCTTTTTATGATGCTCCGAGTGAATATGATGGTCTGAAGTATGTTGTCAAAGCTATGCAAAAAAAGGCAAACAACGATGAGCCATTAAAGATCACATATACTGGAGAAATCCCTATGGAACGAGGATTTGGCTCCAGCGCTACAGTTGCTCTAGGTACTACAAAGGCTTTAAACGAATTCTTTTCTTTAAATTTATCTGAATCTGAAATTATGGCAGTTACCAATCAGGCAGAAATGATTAATCACGGCAAGGCTTCTGGTCTTGATGCCGCTACAGTTAATTCCAACTACTTAGTATTTTTTAACAAAAAAATGGGACCCAAAGTTTTACAAGCTGAATTAGGTGCTACACTTTTAATTATGGACACTGGAGAATTAGGCAATACTAAGAAGGCTGTTACTCAAGTAAGTCAACTTTTAAGTGAATCAAAAAAGGCAAATGTTAATATGAAACGTTTAGGCGAATTAGCTGATCTGACAAAAAAAGCCTGGATTGATCATGATATCAAAACTGTAGGTAATATTTTTAATGAAGCACAAACGATTTTGCATTCTTTTAATATTTCAACTACCAAAATTGATCAATTACAAAAAATTGCTCTAGATAATGGTGCCCTTGGCTTCAAATTATCTGGTGGTGGCTTAGGCGGAATTACTATTGCTCTATGCGAGAACCAAGAAATCGCCAAAAACATTGCGGATAAATGTCAAGATCTAATTAGTAACTACTGGGTGGAGAAAATTTAATGTCAAAAATAGTACGTGCTCATACAAATATCGCTTTAATTAAATATTGGGGTAAAGCAAATGCGGAATTAAGACTTCCCTTAATGTCTAGTCTCTCAATGACGCTAGATGCTTTTTATACCGATACTACAATCGAAAAGACAAACGATGATCCTGCTTTTTATTTAAATGGAAAAAAGCAAGATTCTAAACAAAGCCAACGAGTTTTTTCATATTTGGCCAAACTTCAAAATAAATTTGGTTTTCATGACAACTTAATCGTTAAATCTGTTAATCATGTTCCAACCTCTGCTGGACTCGCCTCTTCTAGTTCAGCCTTCGCCGCATTGGCAGCTGCTTTTTGCCAATGCTATAATATCCAAGTTGACAAAAAAGAGTTGTCACGTTTAGCACGAATCGGTTCTGGTTCCGCATGTCGCTCTATTTTTGGTGGGTTCTCGGTTTGGCAAAAGGGAGATTCCGACGAAAGTTCTTATGCATATGCTTTAGATGAACATCCTCAAATGGATCTACACCTTTTGGCTGTAGAATTAAACACTAAGCAAAAGAAGATTTCTTCTACTAGCGGCATGAAAGAAGCACAATCTTCTCCTTTCTTTAAGCCTTGGCTTGAACGCAATGAAAGTGAACTAAAGCAAATGATTACGGCCATTAAAAATAATGACTTTACCGCATTAGGTGAACTAGCAGAATTAAATGCTAATGAAATGCATGCCATCAATTTAACCGCTCAACCTGAATTTACGTACTTTGAACCAGATACAATTCGCGCCATTAAATTAGCTGAAGATCTTCGCAAGGAAGGAATTGAATGCTACTATACTATAGATGCTGGTCCAAACATTAAAGTTCTTTGCCGGTTAAGAAATAGCAAAGAAATTGTTGAACGCTTTAAGTCAGTATTTAATAATGTTAATATAGTGATTGCAAATTTTGGTCCTGGTATTACCTACTTGGATTAATCGTTGTAATAGAAAGTTAATTAGATTCGAGGATTTAATTCTTTTGATAACAGAAAAAGCACCCGGAAAATTATATATCGCTGGAGAATACGCCGTTTTAGAACAAAACTGTCCTGCTGTTTTAGTTGCCGTAAATCAATTTGTACGTGTTTCAATTACTAAAAGCAAGACTTCTACGGGCTTAATCCACTCTAAACAATATTCACAAGATTCTATTCACTGGATCCGTCAAGGTTCTAAGATGGTAATCGATAATCGTGATAACCCATTTGAATACATTTTATCTGCAATTTCTTACACAGAACAATATTGTATTGAACAAAACATTAAGATGAAAGTCTACGATCTGCATGTTAATTCAGATCTAGATTCTGCTGATGGTAAAAAGTATGGTTTAGGTTCAAGTGCCGCTGTCACTGTAGCTACGGTTAAAGCTATTTTACACTTCTATGGTGTCAAAATGAGCAATGAACTAGTATATAAATTATCTGCCATTTCCCATTATTCTGTCCAAGGTAATGGTTCTGCTGGTGACATTGCAGCTAGTGTTTATGGTGGTTGGCTAGCCTACCAAACTTTTGATAAAAAATGGCTACAATATGAATTAGCTAATAAAACCTTATCAAAAGTCGTAAATGAAGCTTGGCCAGGACTTAAGATTGAGTTGCTAACCCCACCTCACGATATGAAATTAATGATTGGTTGGAGTCAAAAGCCAGCATCAACTTCTCGTTTAGTTGATGAAACCAACGCTAATAAGGCAGCTTTAAATATGGAATACAAAAACTTCTTAGCTGCTTCTAGAGAATGCGTATTAAAGATGATTGCCGGCTTTGAGGCAAATGATATTCCATTAATAAAGAAGCAAATTCGTGTTAATCGTCATTTATTACAACATTTTGCTAAAATTAACCAAATTGCCATTGAAATTCCACGTTTGACTCAATTAATCAAAATTGCTGAAGACTTTGGTGGTGCCGCAAAAACTTCTGGGGCTGGTAATGGTGATTGCGGAATTGTAATCACTGATTCAGATACTGACGTTGATGCCTTAGAGAATGAATGGCGTCGTAATGGTATTCTGCCTTTGAACTTTAGAGTTCACCAAATTAGCCTTGCTCACTAATTGGAGAAAAATATGTCAATTAGATCTGAAAGAAAAGAAGAACATCTGAAATTAGCTCAGATGTTTTTTAATAAAGAAAAATATAATAGTTTTGATCAAATGCATCTGTTACGCCCTGCTCTACCAGAAAGTAAGGTTGATCAATCTGTTTTGGCAACAGAAATGTTTAATAAAAGCGTTTCTGCTCCTTTTTTTATCAATGCAATGACAGGTGGATCAAAGCAATCCTTAATAATTAATCAGGCTCTGGGAAAGATCGCACATCAAGAAAAGATTGCTCTAGCTCTTGGTTCTGCTAGCATTTTAGCTAAGGAAAAGGATCAATTAGAAAGTTTTTATGTTGCTCGCAATGAAGATCCAAATGGCGTTTTAATTGTCAATGTTAATCCAGAAACTCCCATTAGTGCGATTAAACAAACAATAAATGAATTGCAAGCTGATGCATTACAGATTCACCTTAATACAGTCCAAGAAATTGCAATGCCAGAAGGTGATCGTGACTTTATTTGGCTCGATAAAATCAAGAATATCCTCGATCAAATTTCCATCCCCGTGATTATTAAGGAAGTAGGATTTGGTCTTGATCAAAGCAGCATTCACCTGCTTAAAGAAAATGGCATTAAGTACTTTGACATTGCAGGTGCTGGGGGAACAAATTTCGCTCAAATTGAAAATGCACGTAATTCACGGGATGTTTCTTATCTAGAAGACATCGGATTACCTACTGTTGTTTCAGCCTTAATGGCACAAAAAGAAAACGTTAATTTTATTGTTTCAGGTGGTGTATGTAACCCGCTAGATATTTTAAAAGGGCTAGCTTTAGGTGGACAATTTGTTGGTATTTCTAATGAATTCTTGCAAGAATTCAACAAGAATGGTTTTGAGGGACTTCAAACCTTAATCAGCGATTGGAAAGATGAATTAGCTGCTTTAATTGCGATTTATGGTAAAAACGATTTGGCATCCCTATCCCAAATAAAAAAATACTATGATCTACAACTAAAGAACCAAATAGATCAATTAATTTAATATCAAAAAGGCACTAGACAATCTAGTGCTTTTATTTTACATAATTTTTATTATTTTGGCCTCTATATCTTTCTTACTTTTATTTTTATTGTAGAAAAGAAAAAGGATTAAGCATTCCTGATCCCCGGATCTAATGCTTAATCCTTTTAATATTTATTTAGTTCTTTTTCTTACGGTCCAAGCCGAAGATTGAGAAACAGTCGAAAAATTTCTTTTATAGCCGCAACTGCCGCGATTATTTTCTAAGTCCTTTAGGATAGAAATTTTTCAAAATTCCATTACCAGTAATTTTGCCAAAACTAAAAATCATTTGACTATAACTAACCAGCACAAAACCACGCAAATCACTTTGGACCTTAATCGTTTCTCCATGTAAGTACTTTTGGTAATCATCCAAGGTTGCCAAATCAACTACACATGTCTGCTCCAATTGACCTAATACTTCTGCAAGTTGATGACCCGGTTCGAATCTCTTTTTCTTTAGAATTCCTAATTCGACACCATTATTAACAATGTGCAGCTTAGTCCTTTCAGGTAAAACAATCGCAGGAATAAAGACATGATCATTTCTAACCATTGTTTTTTTAGACCAATCACTCAAACTAGTAGGCAAATTAAATTGATTAATCACCTCTGCAACTAGTTCTTGCTCGTTCTTAGTCAAACGCAATGGATTCTTTTTTTGCTTTTTCTTTTTACTCTTTTTGGTTACAACTTCTACATTGCCACCATTTTTCTGCAATACAGCAGCAAACTGACCTTCACCGACTCCATCTTGTGGCCAAAATCTAAGCGTTTTGGTTAATTCTGGATTATTATCACTCCACTCAGGATGACCTAGACTTATTCTTTCATCTTTGATTCCAGTATCTAAAATACTAAAATCGTGTTCATTAACTAACCAGCTAACAATTTGTTCATCTTCTTCTGGAGCAAACGTACAAGTCGAATAGATCAAGCGTCCATTTGGCTTGAGCATCTTAACTGCTTCGTTCAAGATATCTTTTTGTCTTCTTTGACATGTCAAAACATAATCTTGAGACCAATAATCAATTGCTTCAGGATTCTTTCTAAACATCCCTTCCCCACTACATGGAGCATCAACTAAAATTACGTCAAAAAATCCTGGAAAAACTGGTGATAATGCTTCTGGACTTTCATTAGTAATCAGTGCATTGCTTATTCCCCAACGCTCAATATTTTCTCTCAAGGCTTTAGCTCTAGTACCTGAGATTTCATTAGCAACTAACAGTCCTTCGTTTTCTAGCTGCTCTCCTAATTCAGTTGTTTTCCCACCAGGAGCAGCACAAAGATCTAATACCCTGTCTCCAGGCTTAACACCGCTCAACGCAGCAGGAAACATCGCAGCAGGATCTTGCGAATAAACGTATCCACTTACCCATTCAGGATCTTCACCGCTTATTTCGCCATAATATGCATCCCTAAGATCAGGAATTGGTTTATTTAAGTCATAAGATAATTTGATCGGATTCTTTAACGTATTAATTCTAAAAGCTTTTTTGCTTTCTTCATTCATTGCCGTAAAAAGTGCTGTCGCTTCTTTATCGCCTAATAATTTTTCGTATTTTTCTTTAAATTCAACGGGTAGCTTTAACAACTTTTTTATCCTTTCTTATTAAGTGATATAACGTGATACAAAATGCCACTACATTCATTAGCCATGCCACAAGTAAAACTATGCTCAACACACTAGCCACTGAATAAAATGCATGCCATCTTAAAAAGATATATGCTAAAAGTCCACAAACGCCTTCTACCATTAAAGTACGAGCACTACGATTAATTACCCAATTGCGGAATAAATCGCCATGAAGGTGTGTTAATTTAGCTTGTCGCATCATTAAAATTGCAAGTACTATATTAGTTACCACACCTAGTATCATGCAAGTTATTAACATTAAAATATTAGGCAATACTGACAAGCGGTCACGGTGATGTTCCTGTACAAATGAAGGAATATGAAGCTTAGCGTGATAATGTTTAGCTATCTTACTAATTACATACGGAGTACTATCAATCACTATCCTATAATTTCTTAACTGATCTCGTGCTGTAGGCTGATTTACTCCTGTGCTCAGATAATATTTATCCATTTCAACTTGAGGATAATTTTTAAACGTGCCAATTACAGAATAATAATTTCGTCCTAAAACAACATATTTATTATTTTGTGCTTCTAAAACATTGATCTTAGCGGTAGGACCTAATACAGCAAATGAGACTTTCCCTTCAAAATCATCTGGAGAAAAATAGCGTCCTGTTTCTGTCGGCAAACTTTTTACCACATGATTACTCCAGACTAAGACCTGCTTTTTTTCATAATTACTATCGAAGTGTAATTGAATCTGATGATTTTTATAGTTCTTATTTAGGTAACGTAAAAAAGAACTAATGCTTTCATCGCTATCTGTTCTAAAATAGCGTGTATTGTTAGTCAGCCCATGGGCTTCTAATACTTCATCTGCATAATCAGATTGAATATTAGAAATCATAGTGCCTATTCCCAAAAACATAATTAACGGTACTAAAAGTAAAAAAATTCTTTTAAAATTCATTATCTATCTCAAATATCCGTTCATCAATAAAATCAAAACTTTGAAATGAACTATTAATTTCATTCAAAGCTGCTGTATGTTTAAACCAATTACGTTGCCAGAATTCTGGCGAATTAGTTGCCCCATTTTCTTCACCAATGAAGATAAAATGCTTTGCATTACTATATTTTTGCCATGCATCAATTGCCGCAAGATCACTTTGACCGAAATTGGGTGACCAAGAGCAAAGAATCAAATCCACATCGGAATACTTTTTTATTGCTTGCGCTGCTTCTAAATTAATAACTGGATGAAATGGCTTCGCACCTGTTGATGAAGTCTTAGCCCATTCTAAGGAATCCGTACTTATTGTTTGAATTCCAACATTTGCTAGTGTACTTGACCAATAAGCATTGCCAGCCATAATTTCCAAAGCAGTATCAATCTGCATCTTATCTTTTATCAAAGCTGCCGTTTTTAAATTGGCTATTGACCAAATGCCATATTTCAAAGATAAGTATTGCCGAAAATTATTAAATAAGTTATTAATATCGGTTAATTTTCTTTTTTGATTATTTCCGATTTCTTTTAAAACATCTTCAAATTGATCTGGTAATAATCCCAATTTATCTGGTGCGGCTTTTAACGGCTTACCATTACCAACGTAATGATCAATTTGTTTTATTTCTTCTACTTGACCATGTATCAGAGGATGATTAATTTCATCATCTAACATAGTTAATTTGTGCAAATAATTCGTCATATCTTCCTACCTTACCTAATGATTTTACCATTCAAAGTCATAGAAATCAGTTATAATAAAAATAGCAAATAAAAGGAGATTGTTTATGGGAGAAAAAACTAAGAAGAAAAATGAAGACGAAGAAAGCATAGGTCATTTTGTTCTCGATATAATCATTATGTTTGCGATTTTGATGGGGATTTACTATTTTGTATTTAGCTTTTTCCTTTCAAATGAAACAGTTTCTGGCCCCTCAATGCAGCCAACATTTGAAAATGGTGATCGTTTAATTGCCGTTCGTCATTTTACGCCTAAGCGCAATGATATTGTGATTTTAAAAGCTCCTGATCAAAAAGGCGCTTTATATATCAAGCGTGTAATTGGCACACCTGGCGATATGGTTACTTCAAAAAATGATAAGCTTTACATTAACGATAAGCAAATCGCTGAACCATATTTGAATAACAAGTATGAAAAGCAAGCTCATCGTTTAGGAGAACTATATACTAACAATTTCACATTAAAAGAAAAAGTACCTAAGAATCACTACTTCGTCATGGGTGATCATAGAGATGTTTCTAAAGATTCTCGTTACTTTGGCTTTGTTAAACGGAGTGCACTTATTGGGAAAGTTGTCTTCCGCTACTGGCCATTTACTCAGTGGAAAACATTTTAATTATTTAAAAGTTTTATTTTGTATATAATTTGATTAAAATTAAAGTGTAAGGAGAGATTATTATGAATGAGCAACAAGAAGAATTATCGAACGCAATTATTGATTTTCAAGTTAAACACCATGTTAATGATACTGATTTAGCTTTTGCTAGTCACCTATCTGTTGAAAAGGTGCATGCAATGAAAACTGGTGATGGGGAATTCACCAACGAAGAAATTAATCAACTTTATGACTATATGTCTGCTAATGCTTAATTAGTAATCATAAAAAAGGCTTCACTCTTAATTTGCAATGTCATTAAGTTAAGACATTGACAATTAAGGGTGCTTTTTTAGAGATCGAAT